>JBIIHY010000356.1:0-3335 GCA_044235305.1 Bdellovibrionota bacterium | reverse complement strand
GGTGCTGAAATTAATGATTCAATCAGCGCGATGTCAACCTAGTGCGGATTCCAAAACGGTGCGGGAGCTTGCCTTTGCGGGAACATAATCCGACTCAGAAAGCGCAAGCCTGGCTGCGTGATTGCAGCCAGGCTTGCTTCGAACCCTAAAAGTATAAACTTAGGCGCACTGGTTTGTGAGAAGATCTCACTCGCGCGGGGTTTATTTACTTCCAGCTTGCCACACGGGCACGGGCCCGGGAGATGTAGTCAGTGAATCGCAGAAAGTTTCGCTCTAGGTACGACGCTCCAACTACCGTAGTAACTCCAACGATACCGAGCATCAACCATGGGCTGATAGTAACCGACCTGAGTGCCAAGTACACTGCGTCGCCCAGACTCACGGTCACGATCAGAAGGCCCGCCCCCAACAGCAGCTTTCGCTCGCTGATGCACGCTGCTGTCACCGCAACGATACCCATCACCAGGCTGATGATGCTGGCGTCAACTGTTAGCTGTATGCACTCAAGCGCTGCCGATAGTATCAAAACGACAGCTGCAGTATAATGGTACTGCCAACTAAGAACACGGGCTTGAATGCCCATAAAACTCAGGGTGAGACATCCGATGGCACCAACCAATGCATAATGCCACGTTGGCGGTAGCCCCAGAGAGTGAACTATTATGCAGCACGATGTTAGCGCTGAACCGAGAGATACAAGCTCGGTAGCTCCCACCGCCAGGCGACCGTCAAGCATTCGTCTAATAGGCCCGAACAGCACGCCTGTGAAAATCGCCAAGACTGCACCAATTATAAACTCCGCTGCGTCGTAAAGATAAAATTGACGAACCGCGGCGATTGAAAGAGCCCCAAAAGGTAGCAGTCGAGCGACAGCGCCTTCAAACGTCTTTAGTTCCGCAAAAGACCCTACTTTACGGTCTGATCGGAGTGCTCCTGCTCCGACAATACCGATAAGAAGGCTTATGATAGCTGGATCTCTTGTTGGTACCAGTAGGATGGAACTCGCTATCAGGTTCGCCAGCATGAATCTGACCGAGTGTTGGCGAACAAGAACCGAGTAGGAGATAAACGCCATAGGAATCAAAGCTGCTACTCCGCATCCAAGTGCCAGTAAAGCATCTTGTAGCGAGGGTGCGGCCCAATAAAAATATTGAGGGTATCGGTTTGGAGCTGGAGAGCCATACTGTGAGTATAGAAGAGCACCGAGCTGTGCAAAGTGAACGGGAACGAGGGTAGCTACAATCGCCAGGAGACACCGTGCTCCTTTGTTCTCTTTTATTCCCAAGCCGCACACCAGTCCCGCAGCGCATACTCCCGCGGTGAATCCAAGAAAAGAGAGGTAGCGCACCAGGTGCGACATCTCTCCCCATCTCTGAAACAGAAAGATTCCCGCTGCAGCGAGGATAACGAGAGATCCCAGTATTCTTAGCAGTAATCCTATTCGCCCGATTCTCTTCTGCTGAGCCTGAGCTTTATCCAGTCGACTCTGCTCCTCGGATGTTTTTTGATCCGCCTCCTGCTTCAGCGCCGCATCGACTTCAGCAACGGAATCTTGTTGAATTTCGTTTGTACTCATAATTCCCCCTCACTCCAAAATAGTATGCTCAATGTGCTCTCTTTACCGCTGCTCTCCCTCTGCAACTAAAGTTGCAAGGAGGGCTTTTAGCTCGTGCTCTTCCTCACTTGATATGAACTCTTGATTCAGTGAGTCATCAGGTGCAGCTCTACTGCTGAAGCCAAGTTCCTCTGATGCGCTAATGCGAGCTTCCCAGCGGTCAAAAATGTCATCAATCTCGCCCATGGCAGCCGAATCGCAGCTCTGAACGAGTCGGAGTGCCTCGGCGCGACTCTGACGCGTGCGTAACAGATTGCGCTGCTGCCTGAGTGCTACTAATTTCTCTTGAATCGCTATAAGATCATTCCCCAATTGTTTCTCGAGCTTGTGGTGTTGCACACTTTGCTCCTCCATTTGGCCTGCCTGTTTAAGTAGCTTTTGTCGCCTACGGAGGCACTCAAGAGCCTTTTGCTCATCAATATGCGAACAATTCTTAGCTCGTCCCTCCCACAACTCGGCTTGGTCGCGGGTCTCCTGAAGCTTTCGGCGCATATTGACCCCATCTTTTTGCACCCGGCCGAGTTGGCCCTTAGCCCGACCTGCGGCCTCTTCCGCGTCTCGTATGGCGCTGGCAACCAGGGCCTCATGATTTTCAAGCTGGCCGACGACGGCATCGAAACTTGAAACGATGCTGGCAGTGAATCTACGTAAGCTCTTCATAAATATAACCTCCAATAAAAGGTTGAATAGTTGTTCTTGCTTGAATGTAACCGAGTTGAGTGCCCTTCTGCGAATAGCGGCATGTTACGATGTAACGGACCGGCTATTAAGCTCACATAAATGCAACATGCACTGCATAAATGTCCTTTAAAAGCACCTGCATTTTACGTTACAGTGTAACAATGAGGTCAATGAAAGACTCTTCGCATCTCGGACGACTTGAAGTTTTTATCGGCAGCGCAGCTATCGCCGCGCACGCTACGTTTGCTGAGCACGGCTTTAGACAGCGTGATGTAAGGTTTTTTGTAGACCTATTCCTCAATTGGGCCGAGGACGTCGGAGCCGTTGCTCCAAAGGTACAGAACACTCAGCTACTGCGGTTTCTCGGAGGCTTAGTCGATGAAGGCTATGCAAAGCGCAGTAACCACAACGAGATACCGGTGTACCGACTGACGAGGGTGGGTTTGCTGGAGCTCCTGACACGCATAACTACTCCGGCGGATCGAGCTCCACCAGCTCATTTCTTATTTATGGTGCTGTTTATTCGCGGTTACCGGGGGCGATTGGAGAAGTTAATCGCCGACCAGGGTCAACTCTTCCCTGTGGCCTTAAAGCTTGAGGTTCAGGCTCTTCTTGAGATCGATGATTTGCTCAAGAAGGAGATCAAGAAGATAGAGCGTGCTATTGGTCGTCTTGAGCAGCGGATTAGCGATGCCGAAAAGACGAGCCAGCTTACAAAGAACCGTCTAGCAAGCGGAGTCCCTTTTGCCGAGATCGTCAAAGAAGCAGAGAAACGCTTCCCGTACGAACTCAATTCGATGAAGCCACTCAGTGAATTGATCTCGGATATAGCGCCCGACCAACGGCGATGGGAGCTAGAAACCGGTAATGTCTTACGTGCGCAGACGTTATGGGTGCCACAGCGAGCGATGCTGATAGAATACCTTAAGCAGCTAAGGCGTCTGCTTGAGCAATCGCCTGCCAGGGCTTAGCGCAGAAATGGGTCATCCTCAGTTTAGCCTTCTATTTTTCGTCTGGCACTTTGGCCTTATCCTTTAAG
>JBIIHY010000355.1:0-3336 GCA_044235305.1 Bdellovibrionota bacterium | reverse complement strand
CTCTCCGTGAAGCTCTCGGTAGGTAAGCTTCCTTACTTCACCAGGTTCATTCCCCTCCCAGATGATAGCTGTCTTCTCTCCACGCTGTGCCAGGTGCCGGTCGAGGCAGTTCTCTGAGACGTTAATTTTTCCTCCCTCGAACCAGCGGATATGAGCCTTGGTGAAATCATACTCAAGCACCCTCTCAAAATCTTTTCGCCACAGAAGAAGGCTGCGGGCCTGTTCTGCCCAAAAGCGTTCGGGGTCTTTTAAAGAGGTTGCATAGAGCTCTTCATAGCGCTCGGTATTAATCAGAGCAGAGTCAGAAAAATCTGATGAGGGCGGAAAAACTTGGCCTGTCGCTGTCATAGGTGCACTCCGTTTCAGAGTCACAACAATACAAAAGTGCCCCCAGATTTGCGATAGGAAAAAAGGCCTGACGCAGTATCGTTCAAAAAGGATTCACTCTCCCATCAAAGCCACTTTTTCACACGACTTTTTAGAGCCTTATCCGTTTTAGGAACCCATTCGGTCACTACTGCCATCTTTGATACCTAACACGATGAATACAACACCTTCTACAACTTGGCCCTACGAGCACCGATTTGAATGTTGCGTGCGTGGCTCACTCCTGGCTGTTCCGCCTACGGTATGGTCAACTGCACTCTCCCTAGCAGAGTGCGCGGTAACCTCACATGGAAAGACCCCTGAGTGTCACTCATATATTTTAAACTCAGGCTTCCTGCTGGTATTCAACAATAGGTGCGTATTCGTCAGTAACACCCCTCGTGGTTTAGTGGACCCAGCTACCTACCTCTTTACCTCCCTAGCCGAGAAGCAACCCACCTATGCTTCAATCACACGGCGCTATCCAGTCGGAGAGGATTTACTCAGTTTAGCAATCGCTGGACTAGACGAGTCTCAACTGCCCCCGGTGACCGCGCGGCTTGAAAGCGGAACCGTGCATGAGTGGGCAGTGGATGTAACCCTGGCTCAATCTCCGCCGCAGACGCTAACGCTACTCCTTCACGGGCTAGTTGATAACTCTGATAGCTCAACCTGTCGCAACGCAGTGAGCGAGCTGTTTCCAGAATTTCTCGTGGTGGTCGATAAGCCATCTGATGATTCATTTATGGTCACTGCCGTAAGCGGCACTCAGTACGTCGCCCTACGCCGAACCGAGGGGACCTATGTGAGCCTTGAGGTTTCAGTCCTCGATTGGCACCGCGCTGAGGCGCTGATAAGCCAAGCACTTCTACTGTTTAAGCCAGCAGTTGTTGCGCCGATCTGGACCGGAGCCCCGCTTGAAAAACACCCTGAATACTCAAGCTCTAACGACGACCTTCTCAGGTAAGGACTAAGTAAGGCGGGTCGGGCAAAGATTCCTACATCGCCTATTCCCTGCTGTGATATACTACCGGGTAGAGCCCTGGTATGACGAAACATCGCACCATCATCGAGCCCTTCAAGATCAAGATGGTTGAGCCGCTCAACTTCCTTTCCCGCGAGGAGCGCCACGAAGTACTTCACGCCGCAGGGTACAACCTATTCGCTGTCCCTGCAGAGAAAGTTACCTTTGATTTTCTCACTGACTCTGGAACCACTGCGATGAGTGCCGCACAATGGGCTGCTATGATGGTGGCTGACGAGTCGTACGCTGGGTCGCAGAGCTTTGCAAAATTTGAAGCAGTGGTGAAAGACCTCACAGGGTACCCATTCGTAATCCCCACCCACCAAGGCCGTGCCGCAGAGAGGCTCCTCTGCCAGGCGCTCATTAAGCCAGGGATGAAGATCCCCTCCAACAATCATTTCGACACAACTCGGGCAAATATAGAGCAAGCAGGCGGAGAAGCCGTTGACCTGGTAGTTGCCGAGGCGCGTGACCCGCGCTCTCACTATCCCTTCAAGGGAAACATCGACCTTGCCCGCTTAGAAGCATTCTGCCAAGCAGAGCGGCCCCACATCCCCTTCGGCATGCTCACCATCACAAACAACACTGGCGGAGGGCAACCTGCCGCACTCGAGAACATTCGTGCTGCCGCAGCCATCTACCGCCGTTACGACATCCCCTTTATCCTCGATGCGTGTCGCTTCGCTGAGAACTCATACTTCATAAAGCTCCGCGAGGCTGAACACGCTAACCGCGCCGTGCGTGACATCGCACAAGAGATATTCTCACTCGCTGATGGCTGTACGATGAGTGCTAAGAAAGACGGCTTGGTAAATATTGGCGGCTTTATAGCTCTTCGGCACGCCAGTTGGGTTGAGCAGCTACGTTCTCTCCTCATTTTAACTGAAGGGTTTCCAACCTATGGAGGGTTAGCAGCACGCGACCTTGAGGCGCTCGCTGTGGGGTTACACGAGGTGCTCGATGAGAGCTACCTTGAGTACCGAGTTGCCGTAACAAGGTATATGGCAGAGGGGCTTAACGCCCTTGGAATCCCCACCGTTCAACCTCCAGGCGGTCACGCTGTCTATATTGATGCAAAGGAGTTCCTCAGCCACATCCCCTCGCACCAGTTTCCAGGTCAAGCACTCGCCTGCGAGCTCTTTCTGGCAGAAGGTATTCGCTCATGTGAGATTGGGTCGGTTATGTTTGGGAAATTTCAAGGAGGCACTTCTGCTGGAGAGCAGCCGCACTTTGTTCCCGCAGCACTTGAGTTAGTTCGTCTTGCTTTTCCTCGACGGGTCTACACTCAGAGCCACTTTGATTACATCTTGGAAGGGATGAAAGAGGTGGCAGCCTCCAAGGGGAGGCTTTGTGGATACAAGCTCGTCTACGACCCACCTTATCTTCGCCACTTTACGGCTCGTTTTGCGCCGTTGTAAACTCGGGGGATGAACCCATCGGCCAGCGAGTCGTCTATCACCGAAGCTCTAACTAAAGAGCGCCTCGTATCGGTTGCAGTTATCACCACGTTCCTCTCGTTGGTGCCAACTGCCTACGCCGCACTTGTGTCAAACTCAACTACCCTTTTAGCAGATCTCCTACGCTGTTTAGCTGAGTTTGCTGCAATCTTTCTCTCATGGATAATCTTGCGGAAGGTTGCCAAGGGCGAGACGTCACGCTTCAACTACGGCTTTGGAAAGCTGGAGCAGCTTGCGTGTGTTGCCGTTGCTGCCTCGCTCTTTGGCACTTTTCTGCTCGCGTTTGTGCTCGGTATTCGCCGCATCATCGCCCCTGAGACAGTTGTTAACGCTGAGTTTGGATTGCTCCTCGCGGTCCTCTCTGTGCTCGGGAATGGGTCTCTGTGGATCCTTAACTACATATCTTTCTCAAAGACCTCATCCCCCGTTGCAGACTCTCAGTGGAGACTCTTTCGGGCTAAAACTCTCGCAACGGTTGTGGTAGTGCTC
>JBIIHY010000071.1:0-10906 GCA_044235305.1 Bdellovibrionota bacterium | reverse complement strand
TTAGAGCGGTACGGCTTCAGGTTCAGCTTCATACCACTAACGGCACGGGAACACTCTCTAATCAGACCTTCTCAGCAGCCACCTCGCAAACCGTAGCCCTGAGAAATGTGAATTTGAATAGGTGATACAATGACAAAGAGAGGAAACACCATTAAAGGTCAGTCCGGACACATCCTCGCAGGTACTACTGTTCTACTTGCTGTCGCGGGTGTTGTTATCGTTGGGGCTCTAGAGCTCACTCTCTCTTCAACAAAAGCCATCACTTCAAGCTCACATCGTTCGACTGAGTATTTTCAAACTGAGCAGTCGCTGGGTCTCGGAGTCTCGTTTTTACGTGATAACTCATCTGCCCTCACACAACCCTTCAGTAGATCTTCATTCTATTCGCTTTTTGATAAAACCGCGCCGAGTACTGGCTCAAATGAGTCATCTTCATTCGGAGTGCCGACTTTACTTAAACGACAGGGTACGCAGCAGTCAGCTTTCTTTACTAACTCAACTGACCTTGGCACGGCTTGGTTTCCCACCTCACTCGATACGGTTACCGGGACAACAATTACGCCGCTCTCTATATTCACATCGGCTAACCTTGGCCCAAAGAAAGTACGAGTAACTCTAGTAGACGCAGTAGCAGATGATCCAACCAAGGATTTCGGCGATCCTGATCTCGGCAACCCCCTCCCGCAAACCGATTTTCACCCTGTGTATCGCATCGATACGATGGACAGCACGTCCAAGGGCGCACACCTCTTTGGGTATGCTATCGGCTCGCTGCAATACGATTACGGGGTTGGGTTTTACGGAAGAGATTACTTTGAACTCAGGCAGCCGTGCGACTCGTATCTCTCGAACAACGGAGTTTTTTCAGTTACAAATCGAAGAGCAAATTGCTCCACTGGGTCGAATAGCTCAATTGCAATACACTCACAAACCACGCTCTATGGGTCTGCTCGCACTAATGGCTCAATTACCTCGTCGAGTCCGTTCGGAGGCGCCATCTGCGCTAACATCCCCACCAGCTCAGGAGGAGCAACATCGCAGCCATGCCAAACCGGAAGCACCTGCCAGGGCGCTTCGTGCCAAGTGCCAGGACTCCCCTCATTCAGCGCATGGAGTACCTACTGCCCTACTAATCAAGGCGCTGTCACACCAACCAGCGGCTCAACCTTGGTCGCGTCAGGAAACTCGCCAAATCAGCGTTGCTGGAGCTCTGTGACTATATCCAACAACCGAGTAGTAACACTTACATCAACACAGTACCCCTACTTCATCGATACTCTTAACATCGCCAACAGCGGCCGCCTAAATTTCGCTCCGTCGAACTCAACAGGCACAATTACTCTCTACGTGAGGAATATCGTTGGAGACAGATTCAATGGAAACCAGGTCTACAATATTAACAACAAACCTTACCAACTTAGACTTAACTACCTCGGAACGAATTCCCTAACCTTAAACGGAACAGCGGCGATGAGCTCGTTTATAGTTGCGCCGTATGCTGCGATCTCTGTTCAGGGCAACTTCACATTTAACGGCGGAATCAAAGCGACAGGCCTGAGCTTTACCGGTAGCGGAAGCGTTCACTTTGACGAGTCTGGCGATATTACAACCTTGAAGGATGTTACCTACACCCTTCGAAACACAACTCAACGTTACAGGTGATGTATGAATAATTTCGCAGCGGCTCCCAGACTCAGAGTGCAGATGACAAGCATGCTTACTTGTGTAGCTCTACTACTTGTAGGTATTCCGTCAGCGATTGCACAAACCGAACCCGAAGAGGAAACCCCCTTCTATGAGAACAACGATCAGGTGCCGTACCCCAATAACACCGGGGCGCTCGGCACCGGCGATAACTCAGCCGACATTACAACCGGCTCTGAATCAGACACAGCAGGTGCGCTAAAGGGAGAGATCACCCTAAAGCAACGGGAGGGCATTACTGAAGTATTCTCAAATGGAAACTTAGTGGAGCAGCTCGTTGAGGGCGTAGGAAGCACAGGAGCTATCCGAGATATATCGATGAGCGTAATCCGGTTCGAGCCCACCGGACGACCCGCACTAAACTGCCCCGCACAAGACCACGCAGGTTGGTTTGGGCCGTGTACCATAGAAGCCACCGCACACTAGCTAACCATTTGAATTTAGGTGAAAACATCGCCCAAACCACCCCACTACGGGGAAAACCTAGCCGTTTTAGCCCCGTAGTCTCCACTTTTTTCCCCTAAGTAGCGAATAAGACTTAGTAGCGGGGTGCTTCGGACGCCACGTTTTGGCACAATGGCGCATAACAACACTGTCGTTAAGGTATGTAGGTTCCGATGCTTCGGGAATTTGAGCTAGCTCTCCTTCATTTGATTGGTTGGTTTTACACCCTGCCCTATTCGGTGGGATTGCTAACCCTTGGCGTGGGGTGTGTGGCGTGCATACTGACGCAGCTCTTTATCACGGGGAACACGCCATTCGGAAAGAGCTTCATCCCAGGATTCTTCGGTGTTGTGCTCTTTGTAGCCGAGGTGCTCCACCTTGTCTCACCGTATAAAGTGATTGATCGTGTCTCGTATCTCCTTGACCTCTTCAACACGCCTCGAGGGAACCTCTCGCCGATTCCACTTATTGAGCCGCTTGTAAGTCTTCTAATTGCGCCCCTTGAAACTCGCTTCATAGCTGAAGAGAGCCTCTTTGTGTTTGTGTGCGGCTACCTCTTTTTGGTAGGACGACACAGCTGGGCTGAATACAAGAAAACAGGCGTTGTGCTGGGCGAGATGTCGATCTCAAGTATCGTTAAGCCCAAAGCAAGTCGGCCACAACGGTCGAAGAGTAACGAGCTTGGCTCTGGCGATCTCGCTAACACTGAGCAGATAGCGCTGTGGACAAAACCATCCGGGAAACCTGGGGATACCTCTCTCTTGGTAAACGAGCTGCGTGGAAGCGAAGGAATTGCATTTCCTGGACAGACGAAGCTCGTTATTAGCCGTGAAGAACGTAACAGACACGTTCTTGTTGTCGCTAAAACTGGTAGCGGTAAGACCACTAAGTTCATTCTACCTATCTTGTACAACGATTGTATGGACCCAGTGCGGTCGTCTATCGTTATAGACTCCAAGCCTGAAATGTGGCGCAAACTTGCTGCGATGACCCGCAAGTACAATCCTGAAAAGAATATAGTACTGTTTAACCCTCTCGACCGTGCACGATCACTTAGCTGGAATATTCTAGCGAAGATCGAAGATGACACCGACTGTAAGCTTATCGCGCAAACGATTATTTCAGCGACAGACCAACCGCAAGCGAAATCAGATAGCCCATTCTTCCGCAACAATGCACTAGCGATTCTAAACTCGATTATGGTGGGGCTGCTCCATGATCCGAACGAAGTGCTCTCAATGCCGCGTATTCACCAGATCGTTCAATCTGGAATGAAAGCGATGTGTGACTGGCTTGAGGCTCACCCGCACGCGATACGAAACACTCGAACGTTTGTTGACCTAGCCCGCTCCGGCTCTCAGAACGCTGACACAATCATGTCAGAGCTCAGTATGCGTCTAAGCGCGTGGGATCTTACAGCTATCCGTGCCACCACGTTCGTAAACGAGCTAGACATAGAAGACCTGATTCAGAAGCCGACGTTGTTTATCGTTGAGCTTAGAGAATCTGAATTAGAGATGCTTCGCCCAATGGCCAACGTGATTGTGGTAGAGCTTCTGCGCTTCCTTACAAAGCGCGCCGAGCAGTGCCCAGGTGTTGCACTACCCCGCCCTGTGGGTCTTGTAATCGATGAGTTCGCAAGCGCACTCGGAAGACTCCCTGACATTCATGTGAAGCTCAACACGTTGCGATCGCGTAACGTGAGTATCGTTGCTGCTATTCAGTCAACCGCTCAGGTAAAAGCAAACTACGCCGACGATGCTGACTCAGTACTTGCCGGTTTCAGCACCAAGATCTTTATGCCAGCGCTCGATCTGACTGATGCAGAGTGGGCATCAAAAGAATCTGGACAGATGACTATTCGCTTCCAGACGCAATCTACAGGCGCAAACAGAAAAGTTATCGAGGTATTTGCTAGCCGAAATGACAGTACGCAAGAGCAAGTACAACAGCGCGCAGTACTCACCCCTGATGAGATTGGACGCCCATCGGACAATATCTCAACTTTCTTCATGCCAAACACCCCGGTATTCCAGGGGCATTTGATACCGTTTTATAAGATCCCAGAAATGATTAAGCGCCTTACGGAATTTGATTCCGAGGGCAATGAGCTTAAGCTTCGAACCGAGCCAATTGAATACGAAGAGGACCTACCTCCGGCTGGCGCAGCCCCAGCTTCAGGAGGCGGTGGTGGTGGTGGCGGCTACAACAACGGACTCCCACCAGGAATCACAAACACTGCTGGCTGGACCGAAGAGCAGGTCCTGAGCAAGCTGGAAGAGGTAAAGAAGACCCTCAAGTGGGATGAAACTACCGGCAGCGCCCGCAAATGGTGGGAGGCGTTCGAAAACGAAAACCGCACCCGTATGCCACTTGTCCTTCGCTTGGCCGAAGAGCTTCAGGTGCGCGGCGCTACGATCACCGAGTTCTTCCTAGCTTACGTCTACAGCAACACAGACAATATCCAGGCTAATCTAAGCTACCTCGACTACACGCGGCTTAAGAAAGAAGAAGAGAAGAAGAAGAAAGAAGCTGCTGCGAAAGCAATGTAGGTTTCAAGCTACTGCGGCATCCCTACAGCGCCTGCTCTATCGCCCGAACAATACCTCGTGCGTTTGGCTTCACGTATGAGCGCCAACGGCCGATGAAGTGGCCAGAGCGGTCTATTAGGAATTTCTCAAAGTTCCACCCTACTTCGCCGCGTAAATCAGAGGGCCCCTGCTCGGTCAGGAATGTAAAAAGCTCTTGTTTACCAGCTCCTCGAACGGACCCTTTAGGTAGTATGCGAAACGTCACACCATGATTTATTCGGCAGAACTCAGCTATCTGGGAATCGTCGCCAGGCTCCTGCCGACCGAAGTCATTACTAGGACATCCGAGAATCTCAAATCCCCGCGCGTGATATCTTTGATACAATGCCTCAAGGGCGTCGTACTGTTTTGTGAAGCCGCACCGCGAGGCCGTGTTTACTATCAGCACAACCTTTCCGGCCAAAGACCCACAGTCAAAGGAGCCGCCCCCCTCAAAGGAGAGAATTCGCGGATAGAGCCGAGCTGAAGTATTTTCTGGCTGAGCAGAAAGCCCACCGTAGAAGCGCTTAAGAAGTCGCATGGCATTTCCAATTCTTGATGAGTTAATACCCTGCTTAACGTTGACCCACACTGGCGACAATAGCAAGTATTTTTCGCTTAAATGATGACTCTCGCAGGAATCTAGTAAGGTCATCAACCAACCCGTGACTACCTGGTTGACGCGCCCAGAAAGCTGCATACGCGCGTACTGCTCGCTCACGGTGCCGGGCTCCTCGGCTCTCAAGGAAAGACGCTACTCTCTCCTCAGCCCCATCAGCTAACGGCCTCCCTTCCTTTCCTGTACGTATAAGCTCATGCAGCTCGCGCGCACTCGCGCACACATCAAATCCAAAGATAAAGCCAGTAATCTGCTCGACATAATCGAGGGGCACCCCACGCCGCTGGCAGTCATCAAAGAGGTCGACGCCGTATAGACGCTCGTAAGCAAGAGCTATCTGATACATCATTTCATCCTGCCAGTTTACATCATTGGGTATTCTTGGATTACGGTGGTCTTCGTTTGACGGCGTCAACACCCTAAGCAGCTCCTCACCAAAACCCGCTCCCGTAAGGAAAGAGCCCAGCTCATGAATCTCTTCAGCAACAGCCTGAGCCGAGAAACCGTCGAGGTGCAGCAAAGTCTCATTGATGAGGTCAAGATCAACCGGCATTGCTTTTATCGAATCTCTTAGCTGCGCATCGGGATACAGCAGGTCATACACCTCCTCAACTGTTCGCTGATTGTGAATAGTCGTGCGCAAGATCGAAAGCAGTCGCTCTATATCTACAACATCGATACACTCGAGAATCCGAGCCGTAATATCCGAAGATATTTCTTCAAAGCCTAAAATGATTTCAGCCAACGTAGCGGGAAGCAGCGCATGCCGCGCGGCAGCCTGCTTAACTAAAACTCGAAAGCGCGGGAAATGAATGTCGATTGCTCGCTCCATACCCATCCGACCAAGAAAGTCGCGGCTCCAGAATCTCCGCAATCCATCAAGATGAGCTGGTATCTCTTTGCGAAACTCCTGAATAGCCGGGCGAAAGAGGTACGCCTCAGGGGTGTAGACTATCGAGAGGAGGCTAACGGCAATATCTTCATCCTGCTCGAGCGAATACTGCCCCATCACGAACAGATCAAGCTTCTGATTGTATTTAAGCTGGAAATGGTTTCGAATAATCTTAATGACAGACACCGGAAGATTCCGAAGCTCCTCGAGCGTGAGCGGATCAGATGCTATGCGGTCGGCACATTCGTCAAGATCGAGCCCGAAGATAGCTACGTGGTAGCGATTAAAGGCCTCTGCTGACAAAACCTCCGATAGAGCGCGAGAGAGCGGTATAGGAGGATCTGTCATCTCAAGAAAGGTGCGCTCAAGGCGGCGGAGCTCTTGCTGACTAAGTGGCGCGAGCATCGTGCCCACTACTGCGTCTATAGCTCCTTTTGGCACGTCATTGTCGACTTCTTGAGCGAGGCGAATAGCTCGCTGCTCATCCTCACCTGTTGGAACAAACTCAGGCGACCACTCGTTTATTTCAGCTTCTTCTCCTCGATACCTTGCCAGAAGATCAACTGAAAGTGGCCAGCGGCCCCTACCATCCACGTAGCGAGCGTACAACATCTCGCGCTCTGCTTGAGGTGTCTTATCCCGCAATTGATTTAGTCGGTTATCAATTGCATCTTTCAGCTCGATGCCACACAATGAGGCATAAGCCTTCTGCACAGCAATACACTCCTGGGGACCAAGAAATTCAAGGGGCTTTACCAACTCAAAGAAATTATACGCAACGCAAATTCGCTCATATAATACCGCTGCTAATGCTCGCGGATCAAAAAGAGAGCCGGAGGGAAACCAAGTAAGATCCAACTCGTAGCCATAACGAGCAACTAGTTCCTCATTCGTCTGCAAAAACCTCTCAATAGAAAGCGCAGCTATCCTCTCTGCAAGCACCTCATACACGTTCTGCACGCGAGACTTTACATCAGTCTTCCCGAGCCACATGCGTCGCTTCTTGAACCGACGCAAGAATGGGCCTATTCCCTCCCCAAAATCGCGGTCCACGGCGTCTCGCGGGTCACTTAAGGTATCTTCAATCTCAGGGCTGTTCCCCGCCGGATAGAGTAGACTATGGATCTCTTCTGCCTCACGCTCCGGGGACCACCCGGTTAGTAGCGGCTTTATCTTTTCAAACTCTGTCGGCGACAATAATCTGCTTAACTCCGCCTCAAGCCTGCTGTCGTCCTCTGACTGGTCACTTTCGTCAAGCTCTATAAAGTATTGCTTAATCACACCTACCTCTTCCTCGGAACGACCAAAGAGAAGGTATCGAACAGCTCTCAACCGATCGCGACTGAACAGTGCTTGCTGCCGCTTGGCATCGTACACCTCATTGCGCGTTGCAGGACGTTTAGCGGTAACACTGGTATCTGCTGTTGAAGCTGGCGTACTCATAACCTCTCTGAGCTGCCGAGCAATGTCACGGAAGGGAACCGCGAGGAATTCGGAACGGAGAGCCCTAGCCTGACGCTCTGTACAATCAAGTAGTCGATCCTCCACTAGAGCCATCCGGTGCGGTAGCGGACCATGAAAGGTATTCCATAGCTCAGCTGCCATCTGGCGCACATCCACGCCTGAAGCGATTCGTCCGATCCGGTCAGAGACGGCATGACCTACCCGCTTGACGATCTGACTTACGATCTCTGGACGCTCCCCGCGCTCGCGAATCTCGTTGTAATAGCGCTCGGTGAAGTAGTGATTCGCTCTTGAGAGAATATCCATCGCTTCGTAGCAATTTCGATTAGCTAGAACTACGTTAAAGGCACTAAGGTACACATCAACATCGCTCTCTCTCTCAACTTGCGCTAGGTTATAGATCTGATTTGCAAGGGCTTCTGCTGCTTGTTGCTGTAATCTGCCCTGAGCCTCTGCCTCGCATTTAGAGAGCTTAGCTTTTTCCTGAGGGAAGGTTACACCTTCCTCGGCTAACTCAGCGAGCCGCACGCCCCCTCCGAGAGCTGAAAGCGGTCGATAAAACTGGTCGAATATCTCGCCTTGGTAGTGGAGGGTATTCTCGCCGTCATCAGAACGAATCTCGTCAATCGCTTCACTAAAGTGAGCCTCCCCCTGGCTAGAGGCAGTGGATGGACCCTGAGTATCACCCCGGAGCCCCAGCAAACGGTGCTTTAAAGCTATTTTTCGAATTCCCGTGCCCTGGCTATCCATGAAACAAACTCTCGGTAGCTGATTACGAGTATTCCATCTCTGACCATGCCCGTTCGCGGCGGTCACGATCTGGGTCGGCTACGATATCTTGCAGTATTATTCGTCCTAATCGTGCATAGATTACATCGATTGAGGCACTTTTTCCGTCAAGGTAAAGCGGGTCAAGAAAATCAGGATGAAAACGCAACATATGCTCAAGCACCGCCCGGTCGTGGTCGGATTTCGCAACCATCGCCCAAACGTTCTTCCCTATCCATCCAAACTCAGTGCTGTTCCAATCGAGCATGCGTGATACGTACCGCCCGATTGCAAGCAGCTCCTCTGGAGCTGGTGGACGCTCAAACTGATACGAACCTTCGCTATTTCGCATTCGTTCAGCGATCCATACCAAGTTGTTCACAAGCTGTGGCATGCAGTCCTTCGACAGCACTCGTCGCTCAAGCGTAGAATCGATGTAAGCCATCTTCACCGGATGGAGACGACGCAGCAAAGCGTCATCAAGCTTTCGATTGTAGTTCTTGGTGAAGATAACAAGCAGATTTTCAACGTTACAATCGATAGGTGGTCGTGACTCTAGCCAAATGCGTGCATCTTGGATCGGGCCCAAGAAGAAAGTATCGATGTGGCTATCAACCTTATCGATCTCATCTACCAGAAGTATTACGGGCTGATTTTGAGATTTTAGGAAGGCCTTGGACAGTACGCCAAGATTCATCAACTTATCTTTCGCTGCCAACTCTTGACCAGCCATGGAACTTGCTATCGCCATAGCGGATGGCACCTCTACGAGGTGCTGAGTATTCATGCCGTTGTAGCAGCTTAGACACATGAAATCTGCGCCCGTTATCTTTGCAAGGCACTTAGCGAGGTAGCTTTTTCCGCACCCTGAAGGACCTTCAAGGAGAATCGAACGAACACGGTCAGTAGGCGTAGTAAGCAAGAGGCTCATCTGTGTTGCTGTGAAGCGCGGACACTGGTAGCCAACTGCTGCCAGCCGTCGCGCCATCTCTTCAGGGTCACTAAAATTTGTTAATCCTATCTTCTCTGGCTTGTACGCCTTGCCGCGACGCTTGGCATCTGGATCATCGACAAGCCCCTCTAACAGCCACCGGCCGAGGCGGGAATGAATCTGCTCCATGGTTGCATTTCTGTTATCAGGCACGAGAGGATCTGAGAAATCCGGATGGTAACGCAGCATCAGCTCAAATATCTGACGGTCGTGCTCAGACTTCGCCAACATAAAGAAGAGATTTCGCCCCACAAAGGCGAAATCTATCAGGTCCCAGGACAGTAGGTGCTTTAAATAGTGCGCTGCTTTAAGGAGCTCTTCAGGCGCTGGCGGCCGCTCAAACGGATAACTTCCGTCGGATGACTGCATGAGCGTAGCAACTCGCGTTAAGTTCTCCGCCAAGCGCGGCGAGCAATACGGCGCAAGTACGCGCTTTTCAAGGTGTGCATCCATGTACTTCATCCGCAGTGGATGAACACGACGCAGAAGCGCCTCGCTTATCGAGCGCTCAAAGTTCTTGGTAAATATAATAATTAAGTTATCTCGGTTAGCGTCGATTGGTGGTCTCGATTCAAGCCACACTCGCGCATCCTGGATGGGCCCCAGAAAAAATGTATCAATAGCTACATCTACCTTATCTATCTCGTCTACCAGGAGAATAACCGGCCTGTGTTGTGACGCCTCGAATGCCCGCGAGATGATCCCAAGATTCATCAGGTCGTCCGCACTTTCCGGGGCCCTTCCGGCCATCGCATTAACCATCCCCATCGTTGATGGGACCTCAAGCAGGTGTTGCAGATTCATCCCTTTGTAACACGAGAGACACATCAGCTCTGCGCCCGTTATCTTAGCGAGCGACTTCGCCATAAAGCTCTTACCGCACCCCGATGGTCCCTCAAGCAGGATACATTTAATGCTATTAACGGATGTATTAAGGAGCAACGAGAGCTGCACTGCATAGAATGGCGAGCAGTGGTATCCAACTTCAGCGAGCTTGAGCTCTAGATCTTCGGGCGTTCCAACATCTGAGAAACCTATTGTCTGGGGTTGGTACGTTGAATGGAAATTTGGGTTTACGATCCCAAGCTCGCTACCGTCAGTCTTTGGAGCGAACTCGTCTTGGTTACTTCCAGAACGAAAAGAGAAACCGGTCGGCTCAGACGATGTAATGTCATCTGCCTCATTTGAACTATCACGTGGAGCCATACCTACCTTCGGGAACCTCCGGAAACCTGCCCCTGAACACACCAACGGGCTACCCAGTGTTATGCTGGATATGTCTAGAGATGTAGCATTTAGCCACATCCTGTTTAGAGTAGATCGTAGGAAACCGACGGATTGCTTCTAAAGTGCCGTAACATGCTGAACTAACTACTGTTAGCACAGCACTTGCGACACGAGCGACTCACCTATTGTCTTAGGACGGGCCATTTTTGAGCGCATTGATCATTAGC
>JBIIHY010000070.1:0-10922 GCA_044235305.1 Bdellovibrionota bacterium | reverse complement strand
CGGACGCCCGCCCCTGCTGCTACGAGGTCACTATCGGATTTAGTACCGGTAGTGCTCAGGCTTGAATGGGCCTTCTTTGCTGATGCTGAGGTACTTAGCCTGCTCTTCAGTAAGCTCAGTGAGGTTAACACCAAGCTTCTTGAGGTGCAGACGAGCAACCTTCTCATCGAGGATCTTAGGAAGAACGTGTACGCCAACAGGGTACTGTCCCTTCTTAGTCCAGAGCTCGATCTGTGCCAAGGTCTGGTTAGTGAACGAAGTTGACATCACAAAGCTTGGGTGGCCAGTGGCGCATCCAAGGTTTACGAGACGACCGCGAGCAAGAACGATCAGAGCACGACCATCGGCGAATACGAACTTATCCACCTGAGGCTTGATGTTTACTTCCTTGGTGTTCTTCTCGAGCCACGAGATATCGATCTCGTTATCGAAGTGGCCGATGTTGCAAAGAATCGCCTCGTCCTTCATCGCCTTGAAGTGCTTCTCGTTGATGATGTTGATGTTTCCTGTAGCGGTTACGAAGATATCAGCAAGCGGAGCTGCTTCTTCCATCGTAACAACCTGGTAACCTTCCATCGAAGCCTGGAGAGCGCAGATCGGGTCGATCTCAGTGATGAGAACTCGAGCGCCAAGGCCGCGAAGCGAATGAGCACTTCCCTTACCCACATCGCCGTATCCAGCAACAACAGCTACCTTTCCAGCAACCATTACATCAGTAGCGCGCTTGATGCCGTCAGCGAGTGACTCACGGCAGCCGTAGAGGTTGTCAAACTTTGACTTGGTAACGCAATCGTTAACGTTGAAGGCTGGAACCTTGAGCTTTCCTGCCTTCATCATTTCGTACAGACGGTGTACGCCAGTAGTTGTCTCTTCTGAGATACCAACTACATCCTTGAGCATCTCGGGATACTTGTTGTGGAGGAGTCCAGTGAGGTCGCCGCCATCATCGAGGATCATGTTGAGTGGCTTGCCATCGAACTGGATGGTTTGCTCGATACACCAGTCGTACTCCTCAAGGGTCTCACCCTTCCAAGCAAATACTGGAATGCCGGCCGCAGCGATCGCTGCCGCAGCGTGGTCTTGAGTTGAGTAAATGTTGCAGCTCGACCAGCGAACATCAGCTCCGAGCTCAACGAGAGTTTCGATCAGCACAGCAGTCTGAATGGTCATGTGGAGACATCCAGCGATACGAGCGCCCTTGAGAGGCTTGCTCTTGCCGTACTCTTCACGAAGCGCCATCAGACCAGGCATCTCCTTCTCGGCTATCTCAATCTCTTTGCGTCCCCAATCAGCGAGGGAGATATCTGCTACTTTGTAATCGGTGAAGGTTGATGTCTTAGGTGCCAACATAGAACTCACGTAAAAGTGTGGTTAAAAGATACTGCTAGCAGAGCAAAACTGCTGCGCTGCCGGGAGAAACTGTAACCTATCAATCGGCACTGTTCAAGCAACCCAAGAGCTCAAATTAGCCGTTGAAGTGGCCTAAATGCGGCATTGGAGCCTTTTATTACAGGGTCTTAGCTTTAACCCATAGCTCCTGCATCTTGTCAGCGCTTAGGCCCGCGATTGAGCGGTTGCCGGTCTCTGATTTTGCCAAGTCCTCGACGATTCTGTAGCGCTTTAGGAACTTATTGTTAGCAGCTGCAAGGGCTTCTTCCGCGTTAAAGCCCAGGTGTCTACTGTATTGGGCAAGTGAAAAGAGGAGGTCGCCAAACTCCTCTACAAGAGCGTCAGCGGGAGGGGAGGGTGTAACCGGCGTAGAGGCGGCTTTCTTCGCACACTCATCCAAAAATTCGTTTAGCTCTTCGCGCACCTTTTCGGCGACATCAGCACTGGAGCTCCAATCAAACCCGACCCGTGCGCACCGCGTGCCGATCTGGTGTGCTCGTTGTAGCCCAGGGAGCGAGCGAGGTAGCCCATCAAGGAGTCCCTTTTCTTGGGCGGATTCCTTTTCTGCGTCCTTCCTCTCCTGCTGTTTTATCGCTTCCCAATTCCTTAACACCTCCTCCTCGGTCTCAGCTTTTACATCGCCAAAAACGTGCGGGTGTCGGCGGACAAGCTTAGAGGAGATACCTTGCAGAATCGAAGCAAAAGAGAACGCAGAGCGCTCCTCTGCTATCTGTGCAAAGAGAGCCACCAATGAAAGGAGATCGCCCAGCTCTTCACAAACTCCAGCATCCCCCGACTCAACAGCGTCTGCTACCTCATAAGCCTCCTCAATTAAAAGAGGCTTCAACGAAGCGAAGGTCTGCTTGATATCCCACGGACAGCCACCTTGTGGATCGCGCAGCTTCGCGATTATTCGCAAAAACTCCTGCAGCTCGCGCGCAGCTTCTTCGTGGGGTGTTGAAGTCATATAAATTACAACGTCTTTAGATCGATCACAAAGCGGTAGCGCACGTCGCCCTTTACCATACGGGTATAGGCGTCGTTAATCTGATTAGCTGCGATAACTTCGATGTCTGAAACGATTCCTTTCTCAGCGCAGAAGTCGAGCATCTCTTGGGTTTCGCGGATTCCCCCGATCATTGAGCCCGCCACAGAGCGGCGTCTTGGTATGAGAGAGAAGGGGTGAATCTGAGGAGCCTGAGGAGGTACGCCAACAAGAACCAGCGTGCCATCGAGCTTTATCATCGAAAGGATCGAGTTGAGGTCGTGTTCAGCAGAAACGGTATCGAGGATAAAATCGAAACTGTTTGTTGCCTTAGCAACTGCATCAGCATCAGTTGAAAGTAAGAAGTGGTGCGCGCCAAGCCGTCGTGCGTCTGCTTCTTTGGACTTCGAAGTGCTTATGACAGTCACCTCGGCACCAAATGCGTTGGCGAATTTCACTCCCATGTGCCCTAAGCCGCCAAGGCCCAGGATGGCGACCTTACTTCCACGGCCAATTTTCCAATGTTTAAGGGGCGAATACGTTGTGATGCCAGCGCAAAGAAGTGGTGCTACTGCCTTAAGATCAAGCGATGGGGATATCTTTAGCGCATACTTTTCATCAACAACAACTCGTGACGAGTATCCACCGTAGGTTGGAGTTTTCTGATCCTGTTCAGTCCCGTTATAAGAGAAAGAGACGTGCTTTTGGCAGTATTGCTCTTCGCCAGCCTGACATGACGAGCACGTACGGCACGAATCAACGAAACATCCTACGCCAGCAAAGTCGTCGACCTTGAAGCTTGAAACCTTCGATCCAACACGCGCAACACGACCAACCATCTCGTGACCTGGCACCATTGGAAAGGTCTCTCCACCCCATTCACCGCGCGCCTGATGGACATCTGAGTGACACACGCCGCAGTATTCGAGCTCGATTAAAATCTCGCGTTCGCCAACTTCGCGGCGGTTGAACTCAAACGGAGCGAGAGGGGACTTTGCAGTTAGGGCGGCGTAGGCTTTTGTTGGTAACATGAAGGTTTCTCCGAGAATCAGTGAACTTCAGATTCTATGGGGAATGTTCGTTTATAAAAAGATGGTAATTCTCTGTTTTCTACTTTCGCTACTGGATGTGTGTCATCAAGGTCGCGACGCTTTCTCGCAAAACAGCCGACTCGGGCGTAAATCTTTGAGCTTGGGCAGGTGTGTGACGACTACTATCGACGTACATGTTTACCCTCTGTAGTCCGTTGCTAAAACTGCTTTGCTTTAAGTAAAAACTGACTGTATTTCATGCTTTAACGTGGCGAATCTCTTTATGTGTATCGCTAGAGTGTGCATGTGCGATTATCTGTTTGATTGAGATGTGGGGTCAGAGAAACACTTCCATGCCGTAGGTTTGGTTGGTATTATCCGGGATCCAGATTCGAGGAGGCTTTATGATGAATATCGCATATCTTACTCCGGGCAGGAGTGTTCATACGTCTACAGACGTTAACTCAGGTCATATTGTCGCGCCAGGGATCTCGCCAGAACTGATACAAAATCGTCGACCAAACCGTTCGGGGACTGTTAAGCAAGTGGTTGGAACTGTTGAGAGAAGCCTGGGGTCAGGCGAGGAGCACGTGATGACCGTCGTAGAGCATTCTGATGGCCGCAGGGCAGCATATTTCTCTGATGAATTAAAGTTGCCTGGTCGATGAGATCTTCCAAAGCCGGGAAGTAAGCAATCGAGCGACAGCGCTGTGTGTTCAGCCACGAATTTCTTTTCACAGCGACAGTTCCCACAAACTCCTTCGAAATCGTGACCACACCCGCGTGCGCGCGAGGGATATAACATCGACCGACGCAACTTTGTGTTCTCGCAGAGCGTGTGCAGCAGCCGTTATGGTGGCCCCAGTTGTAATTACATCTTCAACTAGTAACACCCGCGCGCCAGCGAGTGAGACCCGAGAAGGCGCACAAACAGCAAACAGCTTCTTTAGTCCCCGCAGGCGTTCCTCATGAGAGCTTCGCGCCTGAGGTCTGCGTCGCTTCTCATGCGTTAGTACCCGAGCAACCGGCAGATGCAGGAGTTGTCTTGATAGCTGCAGCGCCATTTCATCGCATGGATTAAAGAGTCGCGCTTTGTAGGTCTCATACGAAGAGGGAATTGGGATGATCAGGTCCCACCGGCTGGTGTATGAATCAAAGATGTGTGGGGTCAGCTCTGCAAGGTACCCACCGCCCATTCGCGCCAGGGTAACGCTTGGTCGATACTTCATAGTGCGGATAAAATCGCGCGCCAGCCCGGCATAGTCCCAGATAAAACGCATCTGATCAGTTGCGGGTGGATACGAGACGCAGGTGTCGCAGATTTTTTTACTGGATGTTGTCACGGGGCCAAAGCAGCGCTCACAGCTCGTTGAGAGAGCGCCGCGTAGTTCGGGTAAGGCGGGGGTGCAGCGGAAGCAGAGGCTTCTTCGACGTAGGGGACGTCTACAGACGAGACACTCCTTCGGAAAAAGCACCTCTGAAGCCTCGCTAAGCAGTAAGCGGGTTTGAGATAGCATAAAAGGGATAATCGTCCCGGCAGCAGGAAAGTTGTGTGGGTTAGCTGGGAGTTGCTATGGACCGCGGACCTTCCAGGTCCGCCCAAAATATTCGAAGGGGGCTAGTGTTTGGGCGGGCTAAAGCCCGCGGTCCGGGGGGGACTAAAACAGCGCCCGGCCAGTCATCTCACTTGGTTGAGTAATGCCCATCATCTTAAGGACTGTTGGGGCTACATCAGCCAGTGCGCCGTCGTTACGTAGGGTGACCTTCTCTGTATAGTCTACGAGAATCACTGGCACTGGGAAGGTCGTGTGCGCAGTGTGAGGTGAGCCGTCTTCATAGCTTATCATCTGCTCGGCATTTCCGTGATCGGCGATAATGATTGCTTGGCCACCAACTTGGCGTAGTGCCTGTAGGATTTCACCGAGACAGGTATCAACGGTTTCTACAGCCTTTATACCGGCTTCTACCACTCCAGTGTGTCCAACCATGTCGCAGTTTGCAAAGTTCACAGCGATAAAGCCGTATTTCTGCGAGCGGATGCCGTTAATCACAAGCTCAGCCACGCCTGGGGCGCTCATCTCGGGCTTGAGGTCGTAGGTCTTTACATCTCGTGGAGATGGCACCATCTGACGCTCTTCGCCGGCATACTCTTTCTCTATGCCGCCGTTAAAGAAGTAGGTTACGTGCGGATACTTTTCAGTCTCAGCCACACGGAGTTGGTTGATGCCGGCTTTTGATATCACTTCTCCGAGGTGGTTTTTGATCTCGCCCTGCTCAAAAAGAAACGGCAAGTGCAGCGTGTGGTCGTAGTCGGTAAAGCACAATACGCGTTCGGCTGCAGGAACAGGGCCTACGCGCGTAAAGCCAGAGAACTCCTTGGCGCACAGCGCAGCAACGATCTCGCGCATGCGATCTTCGCGGAAGTTAAAGAAGATAAGCCCATCATTTTCAGAGAATTTCTCCTGAGAGGTAACGGCCGGCTCTAAGAACTCATCGGTTACTCCCTTGGCGTAGGACTCGATTACGTAATTTACGAGGTCTGATGTTACTACCCCTTTACTTTGTGTTATCGCCTCGTAAGCAGTTTGCACACGCTCCCAGCGCTTATCGCGATCCATGGCGTGAAAACGGCCGCATATTGATGCAATCGACACTGAGGGATACTGCTTGCAGTGTGAGATAAGCTCTGCGAGGTCTGTCTTAAACGAAGTCGGAGAAACATCACGGCCGTCGCTGATAAGGTGCAGCGCAATCTGTGAGTTCTTTGCGTCGCGGGTCAATCGGGCCAGAAGAAGCTTCAAGTGCTCAAGGTGTGAATGCACGCCGCCTGTGCTGTAGAGGCCAACGATGTGGATCTTTTTCGATGCGCTCGTTGCGCTTAGAAAGTTTGCGTACTCCTTTGATTCCGAGAGGAAAGGTCCAGTAAGGGCGCGACTAATTTTCAAAAGCCACTGCTCGACAACGCGTCCTGCACCGATGTTGAGGTGTCCAACCTCCGAGTTCCCCATCTGCCCAGCCGGGAGACCAACCTCTTCGCCAAAGGTGGTTAGGGTTGAGTTCGGGCAGGTTGCAAGCAGGTTGTCGATTACGGGTTTTTTGGCTTGAGCAACAGCGTTGCCCTTTGAGTTTGGGTTAAGACCGAATCCATCGAGAACGCAGAGTAAAGTTGTCTTTTGCATAAAGGCACAGCTAAAGAAGTTAATCGAGGTAGTTATAACTGTTATTTACGGTCTCGTCACGGAGTTGAGAGCGCTGGAGAAGGTTCTGCCCTCGAGGCTATGAGAGTCGGTCCGTTGGGGTGCGTTTCGTTAGGGTTACTCTCCTCAGGAAATACAACCTTTTGCCACAGGCCAGCCGACTCGGAGGTCTGACCCAAGCGAGCTAGACTGAGCCCCAGAATCGCTGTGGCTTGTTGTACAGTTTCCGGGGAAAGAGAAACGCACTCTCTTGCGGCAAGTGCGTGAAGCCCATTAACCGTCTTCTGCGCCTCTTCGGGCCGATTTGCTCGAAGGAGTGTGCGTGCCAGTAGTAGCTCAGCTTCCAGCCTATGCTTGCCTTTGCAATCTTGTGTGGCGCTCTTAGCGGCAGATATTGCTCGGTTTGCCCGTATCACAAAGTCTCCTGGTGCTTGTGTTAGCCACAGGTCAACAACGCGCTCCCACTTGGAGTGGTCACCGGGTGAATGCTTGGCAGCCTTAACTAAGGCTTCCGCTGCTTGGTCGAGGTTTCCAAGAGCTAAAAGGGCTTCCGCCTGAGCCTCCAAGGCGGGAGCGTATGTGGGGTGCTTCTTCACAAACTGTGAGAGGGCTGCCGCTGCCGCGTCTTTTGAAAGATTCTCCTTGAGCGTTCGCTTAAGGAGTAGTGCAAGCCGAGCTTGCTCAACATCAGGTTCACTGTACCCCATCCTCTCTATCTGGTTCTGGTACTCGATGGCAGTGTCTAGGTTGCCCACTTCAGAGGCACTATCCCTAGCCATCTCAAGAGCAGCCTTTGACGGAGTAGTGACCAATAGTAACGAGATGTTGTCGCTGGCTGCTGTATTGTTGCCGAGCTTGCGATTGAGTTCGGCTGCCCTGAAGAGTACCTCCGGGCTCTGCTTTGATTCAGCTCGGGTCTCATTGAGGATGCGCAGGGCCTCCTTCGGGTCTCCTAGACTCTCAAGGCACTGAGCTAGCTCGACTCGAGCAATAACGTTTGCGTGGTCGTGGCGCAGGACCTTCTCCCAAATCTCGCGCGCTGCTCCCCACTCTTGTGCAGCCATCAGGCCGCGTGCCTTTATGAAGAGCTCAAAGAAGAGCTGGCGACTCTTCTCCTGAGTGCGCAGCTTTCTTTCACGCAGGTAGCTTTTGAGCCCAAAAAACAGAGCACATAAGGAGGCTGCGATGCACCCAAGTGCAAATACACCGATGTAGATTAGGCCTGCATAGGTAGTGATTGAGATGTTGGTCCCCAGTTTAATCGTGGCTCGTTCGGAGTTTGTAAGGGTGATGTAGAGCACTACCGCGCAGACGAGCGCTACAACGAGGAATCTGTTAAATTGTCGAAGCATGGGACCTCGGTAAGTTGTTGTGTAGCTCTGTATACTACTGAATGCCTCGCTGAGCGAAGGGGATAACTAGCAACTGAGCCGCGCCTTACCTGATATCGGCTCCAATTTCTTGTTCTGAGTAGCGTTTGGCGCAGCAGAAACAGAAAACCGCCACCTGAGGCGAACCCAGGTGGCGGTTTTACATGAGCCCAGTGGCTTGTGCGAGCTATACGTTGGACGCTACAGCCTCAGTCGCTGACTCTGGGGTCGGCTCTGCGGGGGCTTGCGCCCTGCTCAGCGAACCAGCGCGGCGAACTATAACCGGCGAGTTGATGAGTAGCGTTGTAGTCTCAGCTACGCGGTGGTACTTGATATCGAAGCCCTCTTTGTCGATGACAAAGAACTTCTCAATTACTTTAACCATCTCCTCGCGGAACCTTGCCATCTCGTCGTTGGTAAGACCGGTGCGGTCTTGAACCAATACAAAATGGAGCCGGCTCTTGGCGAGATCCTTGCTTTCGTTGCTCTCTCCGAAGAGCCATGATTTGAGTGCGCTAAACACGATGTAAACTCCCTTCAGCGAACTGTTACTTCTAATACTCCCGACTTTAGCCTTATTGCCAAAATCCGGCCAGACAAAAACGTATCCTAAAACTACTGGCTAACCCCAAGTCTGCGACCGATGCGGCTCCAGAGCGATCCGCCATCGAAGTTCGGGATGGGGATCGGCTCGCCGCATACGCGTGCTGCGATGCGAGTAAATGCCTGTCCAGCCTTCGATTTGGGGTTGTAAACCACCGGCTCGCCGCAGTTTGCTGCTACGATAATCTGCTCATCTCGCTCGATAACGCCAAGGATATCTACGCCGAGAATATCCTGAACATCCTTCACCGAGAGCATGTCGCCACGTCGAACCATCTCAAAATCGATGCGGTTGATTATCAAACGCGACTCAATTCCTTTGGATGCTAGGAGCCCAACCACACGGTCGGCATCGCGGATGGCCGATACCTCAGGGGTTGTTACAACGATAGCCGACTCAGCGCCAGCGCATGCGTTGCGGAAGCCCTGCTCAATGCCCGCTGGAGAATCAACGAGGATGTAGTGAAACTCGCGTCGGAACTGCTCAAGCACGTACCGAACCTCAGCCTCGTCCACCACGTCCTTATCATCGGTCTGCGATGCAGGAAGGAGGTAGAGGTTGTTTGACTTCTTGGATTTGATGATAGCCTGTGAAGGTTTACAGATCTTCTTTGCAACATCCACGATGTTGAAGACGATGCGGTTCTCAAGACCAAGAATGACATCGAGGTTTCTCAGTCCGATGTCTGCATCAACGACCAGCACGCGGTTCCCGCGGAGGGCGAGCGCAGCACCGAGGCTTGCAGTGGTGGTTGTTTTACCAACGCCGCCCTTTCCAGAGGTAACAACGATTACCTCCCCTAGGTCCTTCTTGCCTGCGATTCCAGAGCTTCTAGTATTCATTAACGTTACTCCCTCCTACGTACCCAAACGGTTCGAGATTGGTATGGTTCTACTACGATCATGTTGTTGTCGACGCGTGCCACCTCGGCGCCTACTGACTTGGCCGTTGAGTCAAAGCGCTCTCCGCTACCTCGCTCACTTCCGGCGCCGCGCGAAATAACAAGCCCTATGCGAAGTTGAGTCGGTTGGAGGTTTAGGCTGAAGATAACGCGACCACCGCCACTCTCGTCGTACGCACCAGCGTGTGCGATTCCACGTAGGGTTCCGAGGATAACGATATCCCCGCCAGCGATAACCTCAGCGCCTGAGTTGACATCACCAAAGACAATGATTGAGTGCTCGGTCTCTACTTTCTGTCCCGATCGGAGCGTTCCGTATATTATGCGAGCGTCTGGGTCATCCCACAGCATCGAGTTCGTGCCCGAGCTGCGCGAGTCAAAACCCTCTATGCCGTCGAAGAGGCTAACCGTCTTGTCGGAAGATAGCGGCGGAGGGGTAGCTCCCTTGGAAGCTGTTACTGCTCGAGCGCTACCGACAACTGATAACCCTGGTGCCGCCTGTTCGGTTAAGCTGTCTGCCTCTGCTTGGCGCGTGGCGGTTGTGGTCTTCATGCGCGAGCTGCGGACCGAGACTTGAAAGTCCTGAGATAAGATAGCGGTAAGCTCTTGGACTATCATATCCTCTGGCTTCTTCCCAACCCACTCAAAGGCTACGTCGTGGCCAGAGAGAAAAGACCGGCGAGATTCGAGGAATTCCCTGCAAGCAATCAAGAGATCTTTATAGTCCACACGACCGTCGATGCGGAGTACGAGACCCTCTGCAGTTCCACGAGCAGTGATAACGCTACCGCGATCATCTGCCGCAGCAGCTTGTGATGAAGTTGAGGGTGAGAGGGGTTGCGAGGTTGGCGCGGTTACAACGCCAGCGAGGGGATCTGCTCCCAAAAATCCCTCGTCATCTCCGTTAAAGGGCGTATTCATAGTTCTCCGAACTTAGAGCTGGCGCATTGTAGGGGGCTGTAGTGCAAAAATCCAGGATAAAATCCGGGATGGTCGAAAACTTTTCCGCCACCAACTTACTTTAAGTGGCTTATAGCAAAAGCGGGGATCCAAGGTCAACAAACAAGTTTTGATAATCTCATTTGGCTACAGATTTTTTGGTCTGCAAGTAAAAGTGCTTTCTTTGGTGTAACGATTGAGCGGCGGCGTGTGATGAAGGTATAAGAACCGTGTTGGTTGAGTGCTCTCAGGGCGTTTTGAGATTACTAAGTACATCCCCGGCGGTTGCATTGTAATGAACACAGTATCCAAAACAAACTTTCTGGTAGCTCTTGCTCGTTGGGTCGCAAGTGGCTTCGGCAGCGGACGCGCTCTGGTTGCACCCGGTACGTGGGGCTCTGCTGCAAGTGTGGTGCTGTGGTGGATTTTGCAGATGGGGGAGACTGCGCCGCGAGTTCTATTCCAGGTGCAGGCGGCTGTGGTTGTTGCGGTTTTGGGTTGGGCAG
>JBIIHY010000354.1:0-3353 GCA_044235305.1 Bdellovibrionota bacterium | reverse complement strand
TCAGACAGGTCTGAACCGGACTATGCGGCGCGTAAAACTTTTGCCGTAGCCGTAATCAAGATAGCTAGGCGGGCATTTGAGATAGATAAGTTGGAGTCAATCGCTTTAGACCAATCCGAGCCCACCACTTTAAGGAGCTCGGCACTCCAGGCACTAATTGGACGAGGGATAAGCTCCCAAAGAGTTGAAAGCCTCCTTTTGAAGCTTCTTAAAAATTCTAATGACCCTATTTTCAAGGAAGTGCTATCAATCGCCAGGGAATTTTCTTGCCACGAGGTTCTTCCTTATTTCGTCGAGGTGGCGTTTTCTGAGAAAGCTAGCAGTAAAGACCGGATAGACGCGGTACGCACTATCGGCAACCTAGGCGCCCAACGGTATGCCGCTGACCTGATAAGTGTTCTCTCGCCAAATGACAAAGAGCTATCGGCTCAAATTCTCAAGACGGTAATTACCATTGGTACGGCAAATGACCTAAACCACGTATTACAGAAGTGTAGCGGCGCGGCAGGACTTTTGGAAGACTTTCCATTTAGAAGTTTTGCCAGTCGGCTGGTTGAGTCTCCAAGAATGGCGACTGCGTGTCGTCCGGCGCTACAGATCATTCTCAATGAGGTATTTAAGAGTGAGCCTACTGGTGACAATCCAATTTTAAAGAGGGGCCAGTTACGGCCTCTCCTAGAAACGATGATAAGGTGTGAGTTGGCGGCGATTTGCGAGCAGTTGTCTACAGACCCAGATACGAGCAACTATACGAAAGTCTCCGACGAGTACCGTAAAAGTTTGGCAAAGCGGGCTTTTGAGGGAAGCTTCGATGAGGAATTTTATATTAGCCCCGAATTAGAAGGTCTAGGGATTCTTGCGCCATTTGCAAGCGAGGAGGCATTACAGGCGGTTGCAAGCTACACGCTCGGTTACAGTGAGACAGAAGTTGCAGTTCTATGTCTCTATGCTATGAAGGATCAATCGGTTGATGCTGAGCTCTATCGCATAGCAGCCTCACCGGGCACCGACAAAATAGTGAAGACTATCATCTCTAATGTGTTATTCCCTGAGCGGCGTACCTTTTTCCCACGAGTTGAAAAGGTCCCAGATCCCGCCCAGCCACTATCTGAAAACACAGACAAGGACGAATTGAGTGAGGTCGCAATTCCCTTACTAGATGGTAACGACTCTCTAAAAGATTTTTTTGCCGCTCCTATTAGGGATGCACTTAACCGATCACTCACCGTTATGTCCCGCGTGCAAGCCCTTAAGAGGATAGTCGTCGTTACGAAAGAACAGGAAAGAGAGCTCGTACCGCTTCTATCAGACCCTGCACACGCGATTCGAATCGCAACTGCCGTTGCGTTAGCTAAGGGGGTATCACGTAGTAGTTTATCAGAGACGGAAGCTGCAGTGATTGATCGATTGTTGTTGGAAGCATTTAGGGGTCACTTGGATGATGAATACTCTCGGTTGTTTGCTCCGTTTTCGGAACCGGATATTAAGGAAGCAATACTTACATGGAAATCACTAACAGTGACGGAGTCTCTGTGCACAGAAAACCGAGAGAACGAGGATGACGCGGCAGAAATTCGCGCACTCCTCAATCCTCTTTTGAATAACCCTGAAGATTTCACGAAATTCACGGCCCATTTGATTCGAAAGATTGAGTCGCTGCCTCCTGAGGATCCATATGCGAAAACTCTGACTAAATGCTGGCGGCTTCTTGTGGATACACGGGCAATTGGCCTAGAGCAACCATTTCGATTCTCCGAAGCCGTTCAGAGGGCGATCGTCGCAGATATGCGACCATCAGCGAGTGATACGCGGCCAGTGATAATCCTGTGCTTCGCTGAAGCTGATCGTAATCAAGCCGCATCGCATTTTAATCGCCAGGTTGAGGAGATAATCAAGCGTGGTTTTCGTGTGCTTGTGATGGAGCCGGGCTCCCGGTCAGAGCTAGAGAACAGTTCAGAGAAGCTTAAGGTAATTCTCGACACCAGTAGTCTGCCTGGAGCAACCCATGTTTTTCAGTTCGGACATGGTCGAACAGATCAGCTTAGGCTCGGTGCAGGAGAAGATGACAGTGAGAGTACTATAGTCTCCGGTGATCCACGTGGCTTGCCGCAGTTCTCCAGGCTACTTGCGCCTGGAGGTGGCGTAACGCTGCTCTCCTGTTCGACAGGGGGGCAAATATCAAACGAGTCGAACCTACTCGCCTACTATAGAGAGAAGATTTTCCCACATGCAGCGGCAGGCCGGATTAGCGCTCCTAGTCTTTCGACATACCTCTCGGGAATAACCCTAGTCTTCTCGGAGAGTGGGGATGGTGTGCAGAAAGTTATATTTCCGGTGCAAACTAATGAGCTGTGAGACAGCGCGTGTTGATTCGGCAGCTATAGTGCACGAAATTCTCCTTATCACTGTAGGCTAGCCCGCATTTTTCATGAAGCCTGCTACTGTGAGCGACGATAATGGCGCTTTTTGAATTCGCCCTTCGGGCCCGAAAAATCACCATTCTCGGTGCTCTAGCGACGCAGTTTCATGAAATATGCAGTCACTGCGTCTTTAGGATAATTTCTGACGTACGCAACTTCTAGCGATTTTATTCGAACTAGATCCGTGAGTCTATCGATATCGGCAGGAGTCCGCGCCAGTGAAATCAGCGAGGTGTTTGTCGCAAGAAAACGCCTGGACCCGCCAGTAGTCGGAATAAATTGCTTAGGGGGAAAAGATATGAATTCAATCGATTCGGGAACTTCAACGGCAGCTACGTTAAGTGGCGCCGGTTCAACTGTTAATTCGGATGGCACGACCGGTGTTGCCACAGCATCTCAGGGTGTAGTCACAACGGCCAGCAGTCCAGCGATGACCACACTAAGCTCGAATTCGGTAAGCCCTGCTTTGCAGGCAGTAAAACAGTCTGTTGAAACAGCGCCTGCAGTTACAAATAGCGAAAGGTTATCGATTATGCATAAGGCGATCGACGCTCTTGTTGGGGTGGTTAATGCGCTGGTATCTGTGGTTAATCTTTTAGTAGGTCATTTAAAAGGGAACACAACAACTGCTCCCGGAGGATCGAGTGGTAATTCGGTAGCCCCAGGTGCTGGAAGCCCCAGTAATCCTACCAGTAATCCCGGTACGCCGGTCGCTGCGGGAGCTACACCAGGGGCTCCGGTAGTAAGAAGCGCTCTCGATGTGAACAGCAACGATGCTGGTATGATCACCGTTCGAACACTCGATGGTTTTACGGTGCGAGCAGAGGGTCGCGAGGAGGCCTGGTCGATCACCGGTCCAGATGGCCGGACTACTCGCATCTGGGGAGATCCGCACGTGTCAGAGAGTGATGGAGACCGATGGGATTTCCTGAA
>JBIIHY010000353.1:0-3364 GCA_044235305.1 Bdellovibrionota bacterium | reverse complement strand
GAGCGAGTCCGTAAGGGCTCTGAGTCTGACTGATAATTCATCAAGGGCGATATCTTTAGTGTTAAGCGCATTCCCCAGGTAGAATTGCGCAGCCACCATCACCATCAGCACGAGGGCAATCATCATCAGCATAGATGACAAGGCATCAACATACCCCGGCCATACATCGAAGTCCCTGCGTTTCACACGTCGTGATGCGTAGCTCATACTAGCAACTCTTCTCCTGATGCGTGATTACCTCTGTTTCTCGACCTACTCCGGGCCCGGCTAACAGTCTTGCTATGACACGTAGCTCAGAGCGCAGCTCCTCGGTCTGCATCTCAGATGCTACTGCTAATTGCCGCGAAAAATCGCGAATACTGAGATCGATACTACGCGCATGATGTTCTACCGAGACTACCCCAGGGCTGTTGAGAATAGTGGAGAGTCGCTCGACTACAGGAGCCGCCTCCTGCTGAAAGTTAACCATCTTTGAGAGAAATGCAGCTTGTGACTTCAAATTAGTATCGAGTGCTACAAGAACTTCCTGGAGCGTTCTGGCGTTCATCTGTTCGGCTACTCGCATCTCGACCTGCTGGCGGAGAGTGCGCTGTAGACGCTCTAGTTGATCTGTGAGGCTATGCACTACAGCGTCTTGGTATCCACCCCCGCCACTGCTTATCGGGAAGCGCAACCCGGTCAACTCCCCTACTTCTCCACTAAGGGCATCTTTAGATCCAAGAATCTCTTCCAACTCTGCGCAGAACAGATTCTGCGCTCGACCGGCTTGAAGATCCATGAAACCGAGGATCAACGAACCGGCGAGACCGAATAGAGAGGCACTAAACGAGATGCCCATGCCGGCGATCGGTTTCTGTAAACCCTCTTTGAAGGTGTTGAAAACGGCCTTAATATCGCCATCTCCAAGACTGAGACCTCCAATAACAGCGCCGATACCACCTACCGTTTGTAGCAACCCCCAAAACGTCCCTAGTAATCCCAGGAGAATCAGCACGTTCATCAGATAGCGCGATACATCGCGACCATCATCAAGTCGCACAAAGACCCCGTCGATCATCGCCCTAAGAGATAGCGCGCTACAGCTACCCTGAGGCCCTCTACTGCCGATCAGCGGAGTTAACGGTACGAGCAAAAACGGGATAGATTCCTTCATCTCGGCAGTCCGCATACGCTCTGTCATCCAGCGCGCAGAGTAATCAATGCGCAGTAGCTGCCGTATTGCCGCCGCTACTCCCACGCACAGCGTTAGTAAAATGAGCGCATTAAAAATCGGGTTAGATTCAAAGGCCTTCTGAAGACCAGCGAGCAACATCACTCCGGATATCGCCACCACGACAGCAAAACCGATAACTGTGTAGAGGGCTAGGGATGGACGAGTCATAGCAGTACCCATTAAAAACAGCGCCACTAAAAATGCTGCAAAATTAAGTATTTACCCGAGCAAACAGCGCTTAGTTCGTAAAGTTACTGAAGTAAGATGCTAGAAGCTACGCGATCGAGTCTTGGGACTTAAAACGATGAAATACAGAACAGCGTATCATTTACGCAAACGCTCAATGTCCCTGCTGCCATTTTGCACCGTAGTTCATCTCACCTGGTGAAAGGAGGTGCGACCCTCCAGGGTTAGGGGGGGTAAACACCTAAAATGGTGCTGGCGAATCGGTGATATGGTGCTGAATAGTTGTTCTTTCTCTTAATTGAGGTACGGGGTATTATCCCAAAACTTAAAGGGGCACTGAGCGTGTTCCCAGCCAACGTTACGTTCTAAGGAGTTACGGAGCAGATGAAAGTTGAGATGCTAATGCCGCAGATGGGAGAGTCTATCGCCGAAGCCACCATCTCCAAGTGGCGCAAGAAGCCCGGAGACCCTGTGCAAAAGGATGAGATTATTCTGGAGATCTCAACCGACAAGGTGGATTCCGAGATACCCGCTCCTGCAGCTGGTGTGTTAGCTGAGGTGCTTTTTAATGAAGGCGATGTGGTACCGGTCAAAACTAAGATCGCCGTTATCGATACCGCTGGCTCCGCTGCTTCCTCCGGCCCTAAAGAGGTTGCTACCTCTGCAAGTGGCAACGCGGCGCTTCACGTTGTGCCAGCACCGCAGAGCACTCCTACCCCGGCTCAAGCTAAGGAGGAGGTACTTGAGGAAGGTGGTCGCTACTACTCACCTCTGGTCAAGAGCCTAGCAGAGAAGCACGGAGTTTCACTGACTGAGCTTGCTTCTATTGCAGGTTCCGGCCAGGGAGGCAGAGTTACCAAAGAGGATTTTTTAAAGTACGTTGAGAGCCGTTCAGCTAAGTCTACCGCGGCCGTTTCAGCACCAACACCAACTCCATCAGCACCAAGCGCTCGCCCCGCAGCGAAGTCAGAACCTGCCGGTGGTGATTGGGGTGTTGATGGAAGCAAAGTTGTGGTCATGGATGCGATGCGTCAAGCGATTGCTGATCACATGGTGCGCTCAAAGCACACCTCGCCCCACGTCTACTCGATTCAAGAAGTGGACGTAACAAATATCGCCAACTGGCGTGCAAAGCACAAATCAGCCTTTGAAAAGAGCGAGGGCTTTGGGCTCAGCTTTACGCCGTTTTTCCTCGAAGCCACAGTAAAAGCGCTTGAGGCATTTCCTTATGTCAACGCATCCGTCGATGGTAAGAAAATAATCCTCAAAAAGCACGTAAACCTCGGGTGCGCTGTTGCACTCGGAAATACAGGTCTAATTGTTCCAGTAATCAAGAAGGCTGAGGAGAAAAACCTTGTTGGGATAGCACGCTCATTAAATGATCTAGCTCAACGTGCACGAAACAAGAAGTTGGTACCAGATGACGTCGCTGGAGGAACTTTCACTGTCACAAATCCAGGAGTATTCGGGACGATTATCGGAACACCAATTATCAACCAGCCGCAGGTAGCGATCCTCTGTCTAGGTGCGATTAAAAAACGCCCGGTAGTGATTGACGACATGATTGCTATTCGACAGATATGTTACCTGACGCTGTCCTACGATCACCGCATTGTGGACGGATCGCTTGGAGGACAGTTCCTGGCTTTCATTAGAGACTACCTAGAGAACTGGGACATGGAGCGCACGCTCTAATCGCGCTGCGATAGCTGCTATGCGTGTTATCGGAGGATCAGCTAAGGGAAGGCCGCTTAAGTCGGTTCCCGGAGATTCTACGCGGCCTATCCTGGATCGGGTAAAGACTCCGCTGTTTGACATTCTCAGGCCATCGCTACCGGGGATATCGGTGCTTGATCTCTTTGGTGGCACCGGTGCAGTAGGTATCGAGGCCCTTAGTCAGGGAGCCGATCACTGTGTTTTTCTGGACGTGAATGCTCGTGACGTAGCAACTATTCGTGACAACCT
>JBIIHY010000352.1:0-3366 GCA_044235305.1 Bdellovibrionota bacterium | reverse complement strand
AGTATTTGAAGGAACATTCAGAAGCACCTCTCGCGCTCCTGATGATTGCAACGCAGCGCGCAAACTCTTTGCTGCCTGTTCTGGCTCTGAGTCCAACGCCCATGAAACGACGTGTCCACCAGCAAGCGCTACCGCAGCAAGGTGTGCCGGGTAGGCTGGGCTAGCAACTACCACCCTATCACCCGGTCGAACAACCGCACGCAGAGCGTGAAAGGTCGCATCTTTACTCCCCAGACACGCGCACACCTGGCTCTCAGGATCAAGCGTGATACCAAAGGTGCGCTCGTACTTAAGAGCAAAGGCCTCACGCAACCGCCGGATACCACGCGACACCGCATAGCGGTGCATGGTCATCTTCGTTACTGACTCTAAAAGTCTGTCAAGAACTGCGCGCGGTGGGGCCGCATCAGGGTTTACCATCGAGAGGTTTACGATTGGCTGCCCCTCACGAACGAGCGTTGCCTGACACTCTCGCAGAGGCGCCAATGCATCTCCGTGCGGCAACCCTTCGATAAGTAGGTCTTCCCCTGGAAGTCGACCACGTGCGGTGACACCCTCACCTTCCTTATCCAGAGGCACACTATCCACGGGCACAACGTTGTGAGACATAAAGCGCGGTGTACTATCAAAACTGCGTTGGTTTATTTCCGAGTAGCTTAATCTCTGACTCGTGGAGCGATTAAATTAAAAAGATATACAGCCGGGCTCATCTTTCCGCGTACCTTAATCTTGTCGGCTATCATCGCCACCTGTGGATTAAGATCACCAGACCGCACTGCCATTAAATTCTGCTCTGTGAGCGAGATGACTGCATCGATTCCCGCGGAAGTTGTGACAGCATCACTGACCTCTATCGGCCCCTTCTTATCGAAAGAGGTAACTTTAGGCTCTTCACCCCGCCAGTCGAAGAGGTACCGGGTACCAGAATCTGCAAACTCCACCACCAATGCAGCCTTAAGATACGAGTGCAGGCGCAGCTTGGCCCGACTCGCGCGCATTGGAAGCTCCTCTGTCAAAACATCGTGACCGTTCTGTATTGGCTTGCGTGGTGCGGGTGCTAGATCTTCCTCGTCTTCATCGTCACGATCATCGCCGTCATCACCACCGGCGTATTCATCCTCTTCATCATCAACGGCGCCAGCACGCGCACCTGCTGGCTGATTGGTCCAGGTCTCCTCATCGGGATCACCCTCTGCAGCACGCCTCGGCCGCGGAGCTCCTTGCTCCTCGCGCACAAGTTCGTCTACTGCACTCTGAGGAGCATTAGACTCCCCAACGGCTGTAGCGTTCTCATCTCTCTTGTCGCTTTCTGATGACATGTAGGCCCCCTATGTAAACGTAACCCGCGTATTGTTTCATTAACTTGCGCTGAGGTCAAAGCGGAAGATTACTACCCCATTCCGGGCCGTTTAGCCGACCTCAAAACTTGCCGCTCGCCCGAATTCCCCGCCCTGGTGTACCATGCTCCTATGGTTCAAAGCGTCACTTCCCCGCGAGTCGTAGCCCTAACCGGGGGGATCGGCTCGGGCAAATCAACTGCTGCTCACTTTTTAGCCGAATGTGGCGCAACCATCGTTGATGCCGACCACTTGGCGCGAGAGGTGGTAGCGCCTGGAGCCCCAGCCTTGACCGAAGTAAGCTCCCTCTTTGGAGCAGGAATCCTCAGCCCGGATGGATCACTCGACCGCAAGCAGTTAGGAGCGCTAATCTTTAAAGACGAAAACGCCCGCAAAAAATTAGAAGAGATAGTACACCCCCGCGTTCGCAGCCTATGGCTTGAGCGGCTCACCGAGCTTACGCGTGCGAGCACTCACCCGCTTATCGTGTACGCAGTACCGCTACTCTTTGAATCAGGACAGAGCTACCCCGAGATTGAGAAGACCGTGCTGATTGTTGCCCCTGAAGCTGAACGTATCGCACGCATCGTAGCGCGAGACAAAATCTCTCCTGAGGAGGCAAAGCAACGCATCGCTGCGCAGCTATCAGACGAAGAAAAGATGAAGCGGTGTGACTTGGTGCTTCAAAATGATTGTAGCGTCAACGAGCTACGCGAGCGCGTTAGGTCGCTGTTTTGTAGACTGACTGCTCAACAAGCTCAGACAGCAACTCCTCCAGCAACAGATTAAGCTCAGCCACAGCACCAGCGATATCCCAGCTCGACTTATTACGTGGACCAACGAGGTCTGAGATCGTTCGAAGCGAAACGAACGGCACCTTGCGTGAAAGCAGCACGTAAAACAACGCAGCTCCCTCCATATGCACAACGCTCGGAGAGAACGTAGCGCAGATCCATTCGATACTACGCTCTTCACTCAGCACCCGATTAACAGTAACTGATGACACTCGCGGAAGATTACTCAGAGATACAAATGAAACTTCGGGAGCGTGCAGAACTCCACCAACGAAGGGCGGCTCATCCGGCGCAAGTAGCCCCATTTGCTGAATAGAGAGGAAACTGCCGTTATCCTCAGCCCCGAGATCGCCAAACACCTCATGCGACACAACGACTCGTGCACGCTTAGGCAAACTCTCTGTAAAGCTGCCTGCTATTCCTGTATGAACAACCAAGTCGTAGCTGTGAGAACTTAGGTGCTGTACAAGGTGCACTCCGCACAGAAACTGACCAACGCCTGTGACCAGAAAATCACACTGCACACCTGCGCCTAAAGAAATTGAGGCTGTAGCGCCCGCCGATGCCCCAGACATCTCAACCCCTACACGCTTGAGCGTTGTCGCTATCTCTAACACTGTTGCTGATACGATCAGTATCTTCATAGCGTGATTACCTGGAGAGAAACCTCTAAAATTTCAACCCCACTCCGAGGTGATACCCCTCGAAGTCGCGTCCCGTCACGTAGCTTGCACCGACAGTGATGGTCGAAAACAGACCTTTAAGAGCCTCAAGGTCAGCAACCATATCCGCTCCCATCTCAAACAAGTCGCGCAACCCCAATCCAGCAACAGCATGACCACTGATATTGTTCCACTGAAACATCGGTCGCAGAGCCAGCGGAACCTCCGCAACTGACACACCGAGCGGAACAGTGATGCGAGCGCGATTGGTTAACAGTCCAGTACTGGAGCTGATATCAATTAAGGAGCTATTGGTAGCGATCGTGTCGTTAAAGAGGTACGTGTAGCCAAGGTAGTACTGAAATATCTTCGAACCGATTGCTTGTTCGTAGTACGTCTTCAACGCAGGCGCATACGTAAAGAGGTCCATATCCCAGTTAAAGAACTCGCTATCGGCCTGCGCCAAAACTTGCTGGCTGTAGGTATTGTTAAAATCGTAGCTGTTATTGAGGTGGCTGTAGGAGAGAGAAAAGCTAGGTGCTACAGAGAAAGCATCACTTACTTTGTAGTACA
>JBIIHY010000350.1:0-3371 GCA_044235305.1 Bdellovibrionota bacterium | reverse complement strand
CCCAGACAATATGGTTACGTGTCGCCGAGAAACCTCAAGCACACACCCTTCTAACGTGCCACTATGCATACGGCCCCTACGCTACTACGCCGATTAGAGGGCTGGAAGAGCTTTCCCCCTCCTTGCACATCTGTGTTTGGCTGACCTTCGTTATATATAGTAAGCCGTCTGCAAGAGCGTGGTGATCTGCCCTAAAGTGCTGTATAGTCGCGGCATGCAAGTTCATTCGAACAGGTGGGGAAAAGTGATCACGACTAGCTTCTCAACTCATGGGCGAAAGGGGTTCTCATTCGCACCCGGATTATTCCTGATAGTAATGGGCCTAGTGGTAATTATTGCGCCGCGATTAATCCTTGGCGCACTCGCCTCGCTCTTCATATTTGTCGGGGTGCTTGCGTGCTACGTGGCTTGGAAAATATCGCAGTTTAAAAAGAAGCTGCAGAAGATGGCAGAGCAAGTTGAGGTTCACTATCACTCGGAAGCCACTAGAACTAGCCGCCCAGACGTCGAGCTTGGTGAGTCTGATTACAAGAAGATCGTATTTCACTAAGGCTACTAAACGAGCTGATCCTCTGCTCCACCGCCACCGATCATAATCTTTCCTTCGGCTTCGAGCTTGCGCACGATATCGACGATACCCTGTTGAGCTTTCTCTACGTCCTTGAGTTTGACTGGCCCCATCGCCTCGAGATCTTCTTTGATCATCTGTGCTGCACGTTGAGAAACGTTGCGGAACAGTAGATCCTTGAGCTCTGGGCTCGCTGTCTTGAGAGCAAGTACAAGCTGCTCTCGCGGTACATCTTTGAGTACTGTTTGAACACCCTTGTCGTCGATCTTCCTAACGTCCTCAAAGGTGAACATGAGGTTTCGTATCTGCTCAGCGAGGTCTGGGAACATCTCCTCAATCTCTGTGATAATGCGCTCTTCATTGTTACGGTCAACAAAGTTGAGGATATCTGCTGCTGACTTTGGACCACCGATCTCTTCGTCTTGAAGGTCGCTACTTCGCAGTTGACTTCGAAGAACTTCCCGCACCTCATCTACTACGTCAGCCTTAACCGTATTCAAGTTGGAAATGCGAATGAGAACGTCTGTCTGCATCTCCTCTTGCATGTGGGTTAGAACATTCGCTGCTTGGTCAGCGTTCATCTTCGTCATTAAGAAGGCAACCGTCTGCGGATGCTCTGCTTGAATAAATCCGTGCAAGATCTTCTCTGGAACTTCAGCAATAATAGAACTAATGGGCTCTTTCTTCTGACCGGTGATATATTCAAGGAGGGCCTTTCCATCACCCTCGCCGAATGCACTCGCGATTACGTCCTTAGCGAACTCACGGCCGTCGACCAGCATCGTGTCGCCCGCCTTCAACATGCGGCGGAATTCCTGGGAGATGGTAAACTGCGTTTCTCGATCTACTTCGGATACAGACATGAAGGCGCGGCTTATGCGCTTTACCTCGTGCTCATTGAGGTTCTGCATAACCTGAGCAGCAAGGTCCTTCCCCAAACTAAGTAGGGTCAGAGCTGCCTTCTCTGTATTAGATAGATCACGAGCCATGTACGCACACCTTCCTTCAGAGGTTTATGATGATGATGAAGCCGATAAAGACTCAGCACTCTCACCCTGCGGCCATGTGCGCCCCGGATTGAAGCTAGACCACCAAAGTCTTAGGAAGGCTAGATAATTGGATTTACGGAGCTTTTTGTCCTTGCAAAGCCCAATTATTGGGCCACTTCCTAAACCGACATACCCAACTCGCCGTGCTCGCTGGTCTCGTTGTTAACTCCTAGTACCCCTTCCACCCCGAAAGCTCGGTGGAGGCTCCAGCAACAAAATATTCACAACGAGCACAGCGAGGGGGAAACTACAAAAACATCCTGCGAACCCCCTGCGTGAGGAGCTTCACGTTGAAGTTAATCAGCAGTCCAACAGGTACCTGGGCCAGTTTCATATAGGTCAGCAGTTGGGCCTCGTGTATTCCAAGCACATGCTCTACAGCCTTAACTTCTGTGGCTCATCGCGGAATCGAGTGGGTGCCGATGACTGCTGATGGGTCATAACCCATTGCTTTGAGTGATAAATCAGATATTTTCGCGTGAACGTGCTCATAAACGTGCGCGTGAACGTGAACGTACCCGAAAGGGATTGCAGTACTACTGTTGGTTTATTAACCCACCTACCTACATCCCCGCTGACGAACACGGGAGCGGAGAACTCCTGCTCTCTAGCGTTGTTTATAGCTATGTTGAGCGCGCGCGAGTTTATGTTTTCGGGTACGTTCACGTTCATGTGCACGTGCATGTTCACGTCCGGAAACGCCAGTTCTACCCACTCGATTCCACGAAGAGCCACTTCTATGATGAGCTGCCTCTCAAAGATGCAAGTTGCCTCCCTTTTACCTCCTGCTATACTTGGGCTGAGAGCACAAAAGTAAGCCGAGACAATCACATGGACGCCCCTTTGGTATTTGGAGCGGCTTCATAACTCGCGCTCAAGTAAGTAAACAAGCTCTTGCCTCACGTAACGCCGCGTTCTAAGGAGTCGCTCATGAAAGCCATGGTCTTCGCCGCTGGTGTCGGATCGCGACTGCGAGAGCTCACCGCCTCCACCCCCAAGTGCCTCATGAAAGTCGGGGACCACACCATGCTTGAGCTGGTTGTCTCTCGATTAAAGTCCGTGGGCGTTTCAGCGGTCGCCATTAACGTTCATCATCTGGCTGACGCGGTTATCGATTTCGTGCGATCTAAAAACAACTTCGGCATCGAAGTTGTTTTCTCTCATGAAGCTACGCTGCTTGATACCGGTGGCGGCCTCAAAAAATTGCGCGCGTTTTTTGAACAAGAAGATGCCTTTATAATTCATAATTCTGACATCTTCTCGCAGTGCGATCTCTCTGCACTTACTCAGATTCATCGCGCTCGAAATGCAGTTGGAACTCTGGCAGTGATGGAGCGGGCAAGTTCACGAGGACTCTATTTTGACAGCAACAATATGCTTGTAGGATGGACTCAAGAGAGTCAGGGTGCACCAGAGGATGGTCGAGCACTCGCATTCTCCGGTATTAGCATAGCTTCAGGCGAGATCTTCTCGTACATGGGTGAGGCTGATACTTTTTCGCTCATACGACCGTACCTTGAGGCATCGCGTGCAACCGGTCGAGTGTGGGGCGTGACAATCCCCGCCGATGAGTGGGTCGATATGGGAACGCCTGAGCAGCTAACCCTCCTGCGCGCAAGGCTTGCAAAAAAGATATGATAAATCACCATCTTCGCATATGCGCTTGTCTATACAGGCATTAGCTCTAATCACATTGTGTGTAGGTTTGGGTGGCATTGGCCTCACACCTCGTCCAGCATCTGCGGAGGTTCAAA
>JBIIHY010000351.1:0-3371 GCA_044235305.1 Bdellovibrionota bacterium | reverse complement strand
CCCCGATTGGGGTACATCAACACCGCAGTAACTACCAAGGGCTGGGTGTACCCAAGCGCTTGAACCTTGCTGGTGATCAACTCCCGAGCACGTTTGATATTACGCAGAGCTGCCTCGGGTAACCCGAATAGCCAACGATCGTTACGTCCTAAGTCAAGAATCACGAGGTCAGCCTCAACCAGGCTATTTGCTAGCGGTGAGTCTGCCGCTGAATTAAAAGCCTTTCGTATACGGCCGAGGAGCTGTTGGGTTCGCAAACCTGGTATCCCTTGATTGACGAATTGGACCTCTGGAAAACGCTCCTGCGCACGAAGCACGTAGCCACCTTGATTGTCGTTTTTGGTGTCCCCAGTGCCGAAAACTAGGCTATCGCCTATGACGACGACTGAGGCTTTGCCATCGCAGTTTAGGTCGGGAAGTTTGCCAACCTGGGGGCATGCATGAGCAAGCTGCGGAGCAGCAGCGAGAAGTAGCAACTGAACAGTAAAGATAATGATTCTCTGCATAACGCCCTGTTTTATAAGCCGTCCATGACCCTGCGTTGAGTCTGACGGTACCAAAAATTAACCCTTGATTGCAACGCGCAGGGGCCACCAGTTATGAATCCGGCAAGAGCCAGTAGAGTTGCAGTTGTTTAAGTAACTACCTGAAGTCACAGGGTAAAATACTGGATGTTCCTCAGATCCATAGTTAGACCCTGCGCGAGTGACTACTTAAAAAATGAGGGAGGCTAGATTTATTAAAAGTCCGTTCAAGCGCAACAGGCAGGGCTTTTGTCAAAAAACGCGTTATGGCTAACGATCCGAAAACGCAACTGCCTTGGTATAAAAACCGGCTTCTCCCGCAAACAGTACGGTGTAGGCTCTTCCTGCCCCGGCGCTGACAGTTACCGAGCCAGCAGGAAGTCCATCAGCGGCTCTGCGGCCCGCCACTCGAATATCCCCAACAGAAGCAGCCAGGTACTCTGAGTTCTGCCCAAAGCCCACCAAAACGCTCTCACCAGAGGAGATTGAGACCTGTAATGCGGACGCACCCACAACTCCGTTCACCACTCTTATAACTGAGCCAGATATATCTTGTGGAACAGAATCCTCGATTAGACGAGCCCGCAATCCTATATTTTGAATGTCTCCGTAAAGCAGAATCGAGTAGCGATCCGAAGACGAGGCAGTGACGGAGAATGACGCTAATACGTCCGCTGGGTTTAGTGTCCTCGTTAACGAGAGAACTTGAGAGCCACTTGATAGTGAACGATATCCTTTATCTCCAGCAAAGAATTGCTGAGAAACAACAGGGCTGCCCCCAAGAGAAGAGATGACATCAACTGGAGCGGCATCGAGCGCTGCGTGAAATAGACGCACTCCGTGGCTACTATCGTTGCCACCCCCGATTCCACCGCCAGAGCTACTTCCACCACCACCGCCACCACCACAAGCTGTCAGCAGTAAGGTTAAGGCCAATAAGAGTGTTGTCAGAGTTGTCGGAGCTGCTCTTGTATCAATGCGTAGACTCATAACTGTTTCCTAAAGTATCTTTAGTTCTTATCCGCCTAATGCCTCACTGACTACCTGCGCGATGGCATCGTACCCAGACGAGTTGGGGTGCAAGCCCTCTGGAAGATTGTAAAGCTGGCATGCCTCAAGGTCAGGGCATGCAGACCTAAATTTCTGTTCGACGTCGGCGACTGCAACCGAGTTTACTACTGCAAGGTCGCGAATAATTGAGGAGTAAAGAGTCGTGAAAAGCGCCAAAGGTGCACGATTAGCCACTGGAGGCGGGAGTGTGTTGAGCAGTATACCTTTTCCCTCTGCACGGGCGACATTAATTAATCGCTGAAGAGCTATTCGGTATTCGCGACCTTCAACACGGTGGATGGCATCGTTGGTACCCTCCATTATGACAATCGTATCGACGTCCCCTCCGATCACAAATGAAGCAGCTCGTGCAAACCCATCCCAGATCAGGCGCTCTCCCGGGACTCCGCCGTTCTCAACGCCGGCGCTGACGCTGGCGCTTAATCTCTTGGGGTAACCACATTCACAGTGCCATCTCCTGTTACATCGGTGATCAGCCCGCCCTGCTGAGCTTGAGTCGCCAACGGCAGCGAAGAAATCAGCAAGGGAATTATTAAAGCGACGGTTTGACGGACAACACGCATGGGCATACTTATTCCATTTAGTTTTGCAGGCGTGGGATACTATCTGATAGAGGCGCAAGAGAGTAAAGTCGTTGGCCGATTTTGGGTGCAAGTCTCTGAGATAGCGTTATTATTGGAGTGCCTGACCCGGATTGGATGGTATCCAAGGGCGTCATCATTAGCGGTCCGTGACTCCTCTTGTGTTGCCGGCGAATGTAGCAGTATCTTCAGTTGCATATAGATGAGGAGAAAGGTTGATGGAGAGGACTTTGTTCAATACTATGCTACACACCAGAACTACTCTGTTGATCATGTCGGCAGTCTGTCTGGTCCTTATATCTCACAGTGCAGTAGCCCAGAGTACGCCGGTAACACGCAAGGTGTGGACAATAGCTGAGGTGCTCGATGCTCGCCAATTCAGGACTATTGCCAAGAGACCAAAGTACTGTCAGGGAGGGCTTTTCAAGCCGTGTGTTTGCCCCAAGGATGTGCCGTCGATAGTTCAGTATCGTCCGGCGATAGCCGAGTGTGGCGGGAAGGCAGGGATCGTTTTGTCCGGTAAGTATAAGGACGTTTTTAGCGTAGTAGTGCGCGATCGTGAAAACAAAGATCGCTGGCCAACCACCGGAATTAACGGGTGCACGGCGTATGAGCGAGACGTCCTCGCGCTCAACAAATGCAGCGCCTTTAAGATGCAGAAAATGATCGAAGTTGAGGATAGTAGGGGCGATGCCAGTGTTCACTGTCTCGGAGCTAGTGGCTATTCAACTCTGTTTAAGCGGGTAGTTAGAATGACGGCAAAGTTAGCCGATATTCCCAATTCAACAGCGGACCCTCTGGCCAGGTGGTGTCTTAAGGGACCAGTTGAGCCCTTGAATTAGTGGGGTTTATAATCCGCAGCGGTTTGCTAAGAGAGAGAGCACTTAAATACCGAGTCTGCGAAGCTTTGATCTATATCTTGTTCCGAGTTGGAACAGGCCTCAGAAGAGGGGAGGGGTACGCGTACCTGCGCAAATAGGGATCTAAGCTCCGCCTCTAATTCGCAGAGTAGTGTAATAACCTTGGTTATATTCTGACCGCAAAGATCCTGGGCGCCTTGCGCGATTACCACTTCATGGGCAAGAGCCTGAATCTCACGGTGGCGACGGCAGTGCTCGTCGTTAAAGATGCGGAGCGCCTCTCGATCTGGGTTAGTTTCCAGGCCCGATTGGCAGAATCGGTTAACAAATGAGTC
>JBIIHY010000069.1:0-10987 GCA_044235305.1 Bdellovibrionota bacterium | reverse complement strand
TTGTTCAGCGCTGAAACGGTCGCGAATTCTTCCTTTAAGATTATCAACGAAGGCGAGCGCTTGCTCGCCTGTTTTGGCCATGCGGTCAGCAAGAACGAGGTCAGAGAAGTCTTTAAAGCCCAGGAGGGAGGCCTTTTCGTGGCGCAATTCAAGGATACGGTAGAGGAGCTGTACGTTGTCATGTTGGCCCGCAGCGCAGCGTGTGTTGAATGCTCGGTAGAAAGTTTCGCGGATTTGACGCGACTCGCAGTAGGTCATGATCGCCATGTAGCTTGGTGCTTGGAGGGTGAAGCGCCAGCCTGGTAGCCCCTTTGACTCGGCTGATGCCTTACCAAGACTCACAGCGCTCTCTGGTAATCCTGCTAGGTCGCCTTCCGACTCAGTCAGGAACTCAAACGCATTTGTGGCATCGAGGGTGTTTTGACCGAATTTGTTGGTTAGTTCCGCGAGTTCGGTGTTTATCTGTGACAGCTTCTCTTTTTTCTCTGGCGGCAAGTCTGCTCCACTTCTTCTGAAGTCATCGAGCGTTTTTGCAAGAAATCGCGCCTTGGGGCCGGTGAGAGCGCGCGCCTCATCGGTCTCAGAGTATTCTGTTAGGGCACGCCATAGATCGGGGTCGAGAACGATCTTTGAGCGGAACTCAGACACCCGCGGTAGGACCCCGTTGTACGCAGCGCGTAGCTCAGGAGTAGTGGCAACCGACTCCAGATGTCCAACTATCCCCATCGCATAGTCGAGCGACAGACCGAGGGAGTCGAGCGCTCGCAAGGTGTTGTCGAAGGTGCGAGGGCCTGTGACCGCCTTGATTGCCTGTAGCTCCGCAGTTGTTCTCTCAAGGAGCGCCGTCACCGCTGGTTCGATATGTTCTGCATGCACAGCATCGAAGGGAATTATCTCGCACCGAGTAAGGAGGGTGTTGGTGGACATAGTTATCTCAAAAACGACGTTAAACCGACATAATACTGCCAGAGCCAGTCGGTAACAATGGTAGAAGACAGTAATGCTTTTGCTTCGCTCTTTCGGAAGAGGTATCGTAGAGGGGTATGGAGCGGTATGATTTCCTCGTGATAGGTGGTGGCATAGCTGGCTTAAGCTATGCGCTGAAGGTGGCCGAGTATGGCTCTGTCGCTGTTTTGTTTAAGAAGGATACCGGGACCTCTTCAACCCTGTGGGCTCAGGGGGGCATAGCGGCTGTCAATCAACCTGATGACACCTTTGAGCTGCATGTCGATGACACGCTGGTATGCGGAGCTGGTCTTTGTAAACGAGAGATCGTTGAGCTCGTTGTTCGAGAAGGCCCGGAGCGGGTTGAAGAGCTAGTGAGGCTCGGAGCAGCGTTTGACCGAGAGGGCGATGGTGAGTTTCACCTGCACCGAGAAGGTGGTCATTCGCGACGCAGGATCTTTCACGCGGGAGATGCAACAGGGTCTGCTATTCAAAAGGCTCTCCTTAAAGCGGTTAATGATCATAAGAATATCAAGCTCATCGCCCATTCGAACGCGATTGACCTTATCACAACCCACAAACTCGGTATTAAACGCAGCGAGCAGAACAAGGTTCTTGGGGCATATGTGTTGTTCGACAACTCACGCATCGAAGCTGTGCTCGCTGATAAGGTGCTGGTAGCGACTGGCGGAGCAGGAAAGATCTACCTCTATACATCCAATCCTGATGTCGCTACGGGAGACGGCATCGCGATGTGCTACCGAGCTGGTGCTCGGGTTGCGAATATGGAGTTTTTTCAATTCCACCCGACCTGTCTCTTTCATCCGCAAGCAAAGAGCTTCCTTATTACCGAGGCGATGCGAGGAGAAGGTGCAAGGCTCACTCGAATCAACGGTGAGCCTTTTATGCAGCGGTATCACGCCCAGGGTGAGCTTGCGCCGCGTGATGTGGTCGCCCGTGCTATAGATTACGAGATGAAAACCCACGGGGATGAGTATGTGTTGCTCGATATCTCACACCGTGACGCAGACTTTATTAAGGGGCATTTCCCAACGATTTACGAACGGTGTCGTTCATACGGTTTCGATATTACTACCGGGCCGGTGCCCGTTGTTCCGGCAGCGCACTACCTGTGTGGTGGTGTGGTAAGTGATGAGTACGGCCGCACTGATATCGTTGATCTGTACGTTGCTGGTGAGTGCGCGTGCACCGGCTTGCACGGGGCAAATCGCTTAGCTTCAAATTCACTCCTTGAAGGTGTGGTGTTTGGGCACCGTGCTGCGCAGCACTCGATTGAGAATCGCGGAAGGCATGCAGTTGAAGCGGCGCCTGCGCCGTGGGATCCTGGAAACGCAGTTGATAGTGACGAACAGGTTGTTATCACGCAGAACTGGGATGAAATTCGGCGCACGATGTGGAACTACGTTGGAATTGTGCGAACGACGAAGCGTCTAGAGCGAGCGCTGCATCGGATTGAGTTGATGCGGCGTGAGATACAAGAGTACTACAGGCAATCTATCGTTACATCCGACCTGCTTGAGCTTAGAAATTTGAGCCTTGTTGCCGAATTAGTGATCCGCTCCGCTCTCGCCCGTAACGAGAGTAGGGGATTGCACTACACCCTCGATCATCGCCACATGTTGCCGACAGCGAGTGATACCGTACTGAGTAGGTAGGTGTGTGGGGCTGTTTTACAGCCCCACAGAGCGCTTTAGTGGCACGCAAACTGGTTTGTATCGCATGCGCTCATGCGGCGCTGGATTGCCCGTAGCTGCTTTATGGGAAGGGGAGCGTTTACCTTAATTCCGAGCTGCTCAAGGAACTTAAACGCCTCTTCGAATAGTGCGTAGAAGATGGGGAATTGCAGTAGTTCAGTGTTGTTCAGTTCTTGCGAGCTCTCAACCAGCATCTGCTCAAGTAATCGTTCTGAGTACCGTGTGATGCTTCGGTTTCGACCGTCACACACCAGATAGATAAAATTAAACAAGATCTCCATATGCATGATGTATACAGAGTGATGCATCTCTGGGTCCTTGATTAGACTGTCTTCATCTTCTGGATTTGGAGTGGCTGCTGGAGGCATAAACGGAGGCGGATTCATCTTCATGTGAGCTGCGAAGAGCTCACCGATCTCCCTTCCGAGTATGTGCACTGAAGTTTCCATCTCCCAAGGCTCTTCGCCTATACGGCACTCAAAGTCGAGATTATCGACCTCCCTTTTGGCTCTAGTTGCTGGGTCAACCGCCTCACCAGTGATGGGATCGATTGTTGAGTTTTCAGGGGGAATCTTAGTTGACGTCATACGTTCACCATAAAAAATAAAAATAGATGGTAGCAACAACTTATATGTAAAAGGTGTTCGGCAACGGTGGGACAAAGTTGCTAAAAAAGAAGAGGTGTTTTTTGCTGCATAAAGCCAGCATCGTGTTCCAAAAATGCCTTAATCGGTCAGTTGCAAACCATAGCCTACATAAACGGCAGAGATGTGCTGCGTGTGAGATTGAATTACAAGCGAAAGAGTGGAATGAATACGGCGCCCAGACTATTTGACGCATGTCTATGCGGTCTTTGTTCTCGTAAAACGTATGCCTCGAGTTGCAAATTTAGCTAGCCGAATTCGAGCCGACAGCGATTGGTCGAAAGAGTTGCTTCAACTTGAGGTGCCGAAGTCTATCCGTGCAGAGATCGATGAGCACATTAAAGGAAACGGGGGAATCGCTAGCCGTGAGTTGAGTCGGCTGCTGCACGTGCGTCCGGACGTGATACGAGAGCAGCTTCGTCGGCAGGGTGCAACAGACAAGACCGGTGGAGGGATCTCAGAGCGGGTAGCTTACAGTGTGCTCAAAGGATATCTTCCACGGGTGCTCGGGTGGAAAACCGTAGCGGATTTTGCCGCTGAGCTCGGTGTTCACCGCAATACAGTTGAAAGCGTTGTTACTCAGGCTGGTAGGAAGCGCGCGTTGCGCTACTGCCTGGATCAAAAGATCTACATCTCACCAAGTGCCGAGCAGTTCGTTCGAGAACAACGAGAGGCCCTTAAGGGCCTAGAGTCACACGAGCTGCTTACTGATTTCGCCAAGCGCATGCGTGTTGGATTGAATCGCGTCACAGCATTCTTCTCTGCTCGCAAGATAACCCTCGATAGCGACATACGGGGGCGGGTACGAGTTAGCCCCGAAAATAAGGAGCTATTCCTTACGTGGAGAGAGGGCGTTCTCGAACGTCGAAGGCACAACGATCGGGTGATCGATGGCGTCGTGCACCGTTCAATAGTGAGGTTAGCCGAAGAGAAGGCTGATCTTTTGGCCCAGCCGGGGACGGCGCGCCACCGCAAGATTATGCAACGGGAAATGGGTTCGTTTCGTTATGCCGCTCGGCTGAGAGGTTTTGGCAAGAAGACAGAGAGCGGGACCTACATTCCAGAGGATAAAGTACCGAGTATCTTCCCGTACGTGTCCATCCGACATGCGGCGCAGGTTTGCGGCGTCTCTCCTCGGACGATTGCCACCTGGGCAAAGCAGTATCCTGACATCGTAATTCCCGAGCTGACCGCCCGGCGCCGATGGGGAGTCTCGCTTGAACGAGTTGTGCCGTTGGCATGCCAAAAATATTCAGCGCTAAAACTTCTCTCGGATCGTGGGCACGTACCAACGATTGTGTCGGCATTTGCTATCGATCGCACAGCAAGCTCTCTTGGAACACGTTTTGAACGTGTCTTGGAGATGCTTCCGCTAGATTCAACAGCACAAAAATATTTGCGCAAGCGAGTAGGTATGCTTCCGCGCGACGTCTCGAATAGGGTGACTGGTATCTTAAACGGGGGCACTAAGCAGGAGTTAGATTGTGAAGTTACTAGCCAAGTCATGGAAGCCTTCGGACGTAATGCGACCCGTCTAGAGATTCCCGCGCACGTCCTAAGTTCACTTGCGCTCTCAGCAAGTGCTGCTTCGGCTCTGCAGGTTGGATCCAGGTTGCCTCGCGATAGCTACCTTGAGTTTTTGCGCTTCGGTAGCATGAGTCTGCGTCATTTTAACCAAGAGAGGGTCATTCCCGCTCGGCACCTAGTAGCTGCAGTTACCAATTGGTCAAAGTCCAATCAGGTTTCTTTGGCAACGCTATGCTCCTTGGCCCGTGTCAGCGAGGATGAGGCGCGTAATCTTGAAGCGAAGTCTGGTTCTGTAACAGGTGCAACAGCACGTAAGATTCTGCGGTTCACTCGCATGACTCCTGATGAGTTTAAACGTGAGACTGCTGTATCAGAAGATAGATTTCGTGCAGTAATTGAACAGAGAGCGCGCCGGCTGGGAACGACATTTACACAGCTGCTTGCGGCGCTACCGATATCAGCCAAGAGTGAGCAGTCACTGCGGATGCGAGCGGGATCTATTGACCCAAAGGATATAGAGCCCCTGCGCGAGCTGCTTGCACCCGAAGAAGATAAGTTGCTGCATGCGCTCGTACCAACCGCTGCGATCTACTCCTGCGCGCAGGTGGTGCAGCTTGTGCAGGCAGCCGCGGAGCGCCTTAATTCACAACCGCCACAACATATTTATGGGTATCTTCTTAGTAATTTCAACCCCGGGCCAAGGGCGCCGGGAAGTTATAATGCTTTGCTAAAGGAGCCTGATGACAAACCTGTTTTCCCTGTGTCTTGGGGTGTTTTGCTGCGATGGCTTGCGAATCCAAGGCAACAGATCTTTGTGTCAGGGATAACTAAGCGAGCTGCTTCAGTTGGTGATATATATGTTAATCCTGATATGGGTGATTTTGGCCCGATAGTTTCGCTTTCAAGCGATGAAGGTGGGCCGGTAGCCCAGGTTGCTCTTTTTTGCAGAAAGGAGACGGTTAGTTTTCGGGTTTAATTGTAAACACCCTGCTGGACTCTTTGGGTGGTTTTTCTAGCAGTAGCCTTATGCTTTATCCTCTCACATCCCAACAGAGATGTACTTAGTGACCAGATACTCTTCAATCCCGTACCTACTTCCCTCTCGCCCAAATCCTGATTGTTTTACTCCGCCAAAAGGTGCTTGAACATTTGATATCGCTGTGTCGTTAATGCCCACCATGCCGAAATCAAGGCGCTCTGCGCAGAGTAGTGCTCGACGGAGGTCACGAGAATAGACGTAGGCAGCGAGTCCGTACGGTGTGTCGTTTGCAAGTCGAACAGCTTCATCTTCCGATGAAAAGGTAGAGATGGCGCTTACTGGTCCAAAGATCTCCTCGCGCGAGATTTTCATTGTTGGCGTCACGTTGGTGAGGATTATAGGTGAGAGAAAAAGTGGTCCAGTTTGCAGCGGCGCTGATGGCAAGGCGCAGTGTGCGCCTTCGGCAAGCGCGCCATCAACTAGCCCTTGCACCTTCTCAACCGCAGCGCGCGAGATAAGCGGGCCAATATCTGTTTTTTCATGTGCTCCATCTCCTACAACCAATGCGCGCGAGCGTTCGACGAGCTTCTGTGTAAAGAGCGGAGCGAGCTTCTCATGCACAAGGAAGCGATTGACACAGATGCAGGTTTGACCGGCGTTGCGGTATTTACCAAAGATGGCGCCGTCTAATGCGATATCGAGATCTGCATCTTCAAAAACTATAAACGGAGCGTTGCCGCCAAGCTCAAGGGTGAGCTTCTTAACAGTATCTGCTGATTGCCGAATGAGTAGTTTTCCGACCTCCGTTGAGCCAGTGAAGCTCACCTTGCGAATGTGTGTAGACTCCATCAGTGCGGGGCCAATCACCTGGTCTTCACCTGTCACAATAGAGATCGTGCCAGCAGGAAAGCCTGCTTCTTTACAGAGGGACGCGAAGAAGATCGCTGATAATGGCGTTTCTGGTGCTGGTTTTGCGATGCAGGTGCACCCCGCAGCGAGAGCAGCGCCTGCCTTGCGAGCTAGCATCGCCAGGGGAAAGTTCCACGGCGTGATTGCAGCGACAACGCCTACCGCTTGCTTTACAACAAATATGCGCTTCTGCGCAGAGTCTGCTGGAACGATATCGCCATAAATTCGCATGGACTCTTCGGCGAACCAGCGAATGTAGTTGGCTGAATAATTGACCTCGCCACGGGCCTCGCGCAGAGGTTTTCCAGATTCAGCTGTTATAACGGAGGCGAGTTGCTCACTATTTTCTCGCAAGAGCCGTTCAAGGGAGTAGAGCAGCTCTGCTCGGGAGCGCGACGGGGTCGTTGACCACAGCGAAAATGCTTGCGAAGCGCCAGAAATAGCGCGTTCGATGTCGCTTCTCGGTAGGGAGGGTACTTCGGCGAGCGTTTGCTTCGTTGCTGGATTACAAACGGTAAAGGTTGCGCCGTCTGATGCGCGCGCCCATTCACCGTTTATGAGGCACAGAGAGAGGTAGTGTTCCATTTGTTGAGTTTACAGAGTCAAGAGTTAGTCGACGATATAAAAACATCGTTTGACCGAAAGGGATATTCCCTTATTTTCGTTTTCGATCTACATCTTAGCCCGAAGTTTGGCTCAACAGGTGAGAAAACTAGGCGAAGAGGGTAATGGGGCTAGAGCATCCAATAACCTCGTTCCGAAATTGGAAGACCTGCGGGACGGCTTTATCTTATTTTTTGTAAGTCAGGGGCGTGCACGGCTAGAGAGCAATAGAGCTCAAAGCTTCGCGCGAAACCCTTATCTGCTTCATCCATGGTAAAAAAATTCAAGTTCGTAATTCTTGGAGCTGTAGCGCTGGTATCGGCTGGATACTTTGCAGCTAGTGAGAGCTTTTTTGTAAGCAAAGAGGCCTTTGCTCAACCTGCTGCCGAAGGTAGCTATCCTGAAGTTGGCGTTCGAACGGGCGTTTACAACGATGGTCAGGCTGCCCTGTGGGACTTCAACATGACCGACCATTTTCGATGGTTCGGCCCGGAGCAGCGTTTGCGTGGGTACAAACCCGAGCAACCGATTAAGTTCAGCCACATCACCCACGTTCAGAAGAACCGCATGGAGTGTCAGTACTGCCACTGGTCAGTAGGTAAGGCTAGCTACGCTGCCATACCTGAGGTTGACACCTGTATGGGGTGCCACGGTGGACTTGTTCCTGGCAGCACGGAAGAAAGCAAAAACGAGATCAAGAAGATCAAAGAGTTCTACGACAAGGGGCAGCCCATCCCATGGGTAAAGGTCCACGTCATGCCGGACTACTTAAAGTTTAACCACAAGCGCCACGTGTCGGCTGGCGTTTCGTGTCAGTCCTGTCACGGACAGATCCCTGAGATGGAGAAAGTTGAACGGGTATCTTCGATGAAGATGGGGTGGTGTATTAGCTGCCACCGTCAACAAGGCGCCAGCATCGACTGTCTCGTGTGTCACGGACACCGGTAAGTCCACCATTTGAAAGAGTTTGAGAAGTTTCTTAGAGGTTAGACATGAAAGTTGAAGATACTCAGCTTAACGAAAGCAGCCAGGTGCCAGAATCAGGGGCGGGGTTGGTAAAAATATCGCGTCGACGGTTTCTGCAGGGGCTTGCTGCCACGTCAGCGGTTGGAGCTGCGGCGTGCGGTACTCCGGTTAAACAGGAGATCCTTCCTTACGTTAAGGGTGACCCAGAGCAGATCCCGGGTGTTGCCGTATGGTACAGCTCTACATGTACTGAGTGCTCGGCGGGATGCGGAATCCGTGTTCGAACTCGCGAAGGTCGTGCGGTTAAGGTTGAAGGAAACCCTGACAGCCCAGTCAATCGGGGAAGCCTGTGCGCACTCGGTCAGTCAGCATTGCAAAACCTCTACGATCCAGACCGAATTCGTCAGCCTCTCAAGCGCAAAGGAGCTTCATCTGACTTCGTTCCCGCTACGTGGGATGAGGTGTACCTAAAGATAAACGAAGCGCTGACAAAAGCTACCAACAAGAAGCTGCTCCTCACCGGAGAGCTCAATGGAGCACAGTCTGACCTCGTGCAGCAGTGGACCTCAGCCGTTGGCTTTAGCCACGTGGTGTGGGATCCGATGCAGCAGGTTGCAGTAGCAAAGGCTTCGGAAGTTGTGTTTGGAACGTATGGAGTTCCAACGTACTCGATCGATCGCGCGCAGGTTGTGGTGAACTTCGGCGCAGATTTCCTTGAGACCTGGTCTAACCCCGTTGGTTATGCCCGTCAGTGGTCAGATTCAAGACGTTCTGAGAAGCCTCTCCGTCTCGTGCACATTGAGCCGAGACTCTCTCTAACCGGAGCTAACGCTGATCTCTGGGTTAAATCGAATCCGGGCTCTGAGGTTCGAGTCGCAGTATACCTCCTTGGTGCCCTCCTTGAGCGAGGCCGTGGGCAGGGTCTTCCAGATGATGTTCGCAAGGCGATAAAGGATCTATCCCGAGGTGTAACAGCAGCTTCGGTTGAAAGCGAGACAGGTATTCCTAAGGAGAAGCTGCTCCTAGTTGCAGAGTACCTTGCTAAAGCTGATACATCTCTCGTTCTTGCAGGTGGAACTGCTACGGCTACCGCTGAGCCGCTTCCACTGCTCGTTGCAGTTAACTACCTCAATGCGATGCTGGGAAATGTGGGTAAGACCGTAAATGTTACCTCGGTTCGCATTCCGCGCTCAAACGCAACTCAGGTTGCCGCTGCGATTGAGGAGATGCAGCAAGAGAAGGTTGACGTCCTCTTTACGTACGGAACAAATCCTGCCTTCTCTTTCCCAACAAGCTATGGGTATCAGTACGGCGTTAAGAAGGTAGGGCTAAAGGGTTCAGGCACAACAAAGAGTGCCGGCCTTGTAGTGGCTTTTGCAAGTCACCTCGATGAAACTGCTCAGCTTGCAGATTACATCCTGCCGGTTCATACCTCGCTTGAGGATTGGGGATACGTTCGGCCGCAAGGTGACACTGTAAGCCTCATGCAGCCATCGATGCGTCCGATCTTCGAGACTCAGAGCGTTGGCGATGTTCTAATGAACGTGGCGCTCAATGCAGAGAAGACATTTCTGCCGTCTGAGATCGATTCATTCCAGGCATTTGTTAAGGCAGGTTATCTTAAGGCTACTGCAGCGAAGGCTGGTACAAACACTGAGCGCTTCTGGACAGACAGTTTAGAGAAGGGCGGATACTTCCCGACCACCTCTGCAAACTCTTCAAAGCCAACCGTAAGCGCTGCTGGGCTTCAGCTTGCGTTCAATTCGTCGGAGCTTCACTTGGGCAAGGGAGAGCTTCTCTTGTATCCTTATCCATCAGTGAAATCATTTGATGGTCGTGCTGCTAACCGTCCGTGGATGCAAGAGTTACCGGATCCGATCACTCAGGCTGTGTGGGGCGCATGGGCAGAGATCCATCCTGCAACTGCTAAAACACTGGGCCTCTCTCAAGGTGATTCCGTAGTGCTGCGCACTGATGATGGAGAGGTAAAGGTTCCAGCGTACCTCACAGAGCACGTACACGAGGGTATCGTGGCTGTTCCTATGGGGCAGGGCCACAGCGCCTACGGCCGATATGCTCAGAGTGCTGGATCTGGCAGTGTTTTCTCGTTGCTACCTAAGAAGCTTGCTAAGGGCACCGATGCAGTAGCGTTCTTGAGCGCGGCAGTGAATGTGTCGCGCGGCCTTGGTAAGGGTGATCTGGTGACCGTGCAGGATTTTGCCTCGCAAGAGGGGCGCGAGTTAGCTCGCACGAAGTTCCTTGGGGCTGGGGCTGTAGCAGCAGCAGCGCATGCGAGCACCGGCGGTTACGGGCACGGAGAAGCTCACGGCGGAGGACACGATGGTGGTCACGACGGTGGACACCATGCCGGTGGTCATCACGAAGTTAAGCAGATGTATCATCAGCGAGAGCACCCAATCTATGAGTGGGGACTCGCCATCGACCTCGCAGCGTGCACAGGATGCTCGGCATGCGTAGTTGCATGTAACGCTGAGAACAACGTGCCAGTAGTTGGTAAGAAGGTGGTCGCACAAGGTCGTGAGATGAGCTGGATCCGTATCGAGCGATATTAAGATCAGGTGAAGTCGGAGGATGGTGGTGAAGAGCTCAAGGTGAGTTTCTTGCCGATGATGTGCCAGCACTGTCAGAACGCTCCGTGCGAGCCAGTATGTCCCGTGTATGCAACTTACCACAACGAA
>JBIIHY010000349.1:0-3379 GCA_044235305.1 Bdellovibrionota bacterium | reverse complement strand
AGATGAGCCAAGAGACTTTCTCGACATATTGTATATCCATGAGATGATGCTTCCTCTGGGGGCTCTTATTTGGGCAGCTGTTGGTAAAGACCCCGGATTCACCCCTTTGTCTCTGCTGGATATTATCCGCCGTCGTGGAAAGTATCGTCCAGAAGATTTTGCGAGGCTTCACCTTGTACACCCTGTAGATCTCGTAGCTAACAAAAATCTGTGGTTGGCAGCGCTCGATGAAGCAGAGCAGTTCATAAAGACTCGTCCACCATCTGAAGTTGGTGCGCTGTACTACTCGAAGTCGCGGCAGAAATTTATCATGCCCGCAGTTGATGATGATGTTGCGCTTCACTACGGCAGTCCGGGCGGGGTGCTACCAAAATTCTTATAGCCGCTCGTATCTTTTGTTAGTTCAATGCCTTTTATGGTGCTGCCTCCCTAGAGCACGCCTGCAAGATACCAGCGGTTCAAGGCACCCTCTATGCTGATAGGGGAGCAGGGAGTGCCTTTTGCCTGAACTGTAGCGTGCCCATCACCAAAATCGAAAACGTAAAGGCGATGATTATGACGGTGTGATTGGTTGGTCGCTCAAGGCTTAGGGAGATGCGCAGGAGCACCGTGGAGATAATAAAGCTTGCATTCCTTACTACCGTATAAAATGAGGAGTCGTAAAGGAAGGAAATAATCAGAAGCAGCACGTCGGCGTATACCATGACGTTAAAGAAATCGAGATAGAAGAAGGTGTTTGGGTTTGGGAACTCAGCGTTGTGGGTGAGCGCATATAACGCATGTGACAGCCAGCTCTGGAGATTATAGATGCTTGTTACTGCAAGGACGCCAAGGAGGCAGATAGATACTGACCGTTTAAGATTGATAAATCGCTCAAGAGGTTCCTTGCTGTCGTGTTCGCGGTGCCGTGAGTGAAGACGATGAAAACCAACGGTTAGGGCGAACATCACGAATGATGCCACCAGATCAAGCCCAAGCGATACCACGGCGGGGTCAGAGAGACTCAGCGGAGCATGCATATTCACGTCAGCGATGTCGTGGAAGATGCTTCGCAGGGTGATAAGTGTGATAATCTCAAACTGTTTGCCGATAAATTGGGTCATCGACTCTGGCAGAATAATCACTAGCAAGAACACCTCGTACGCCAGAATAAAGCTAAATGGCGTGTAGATCGCCTTTAGGTAGTTGAAAGACTCACCGCGGTACAGCGCTGGAACATTGTTGAAGAGGAAAATAAGCCCGAGGTGGCCGATAAAGAACAGAACCGCAAGTCGAATGATAAGCACCTCAAAGGCGCGCACATTTGTGGGTGTGACATGCTTTACAAATAGTCCCGATAGGAGACGCGCTCCGCCGTTGATAGTTTCCACACTCTAACGCCTCCAGCGGTGGTTACTCTGTGTTCAAGTAGCGTTGCACATCACTTAGTTTAGGGCATCCTATAAAATTGCCCCGCCACTGCGGGGATTGAAGTGGCGTGTTCCCGTATCTTCCACGGCTAAACCTGAGGAATAGTGAGTTCTTCATGGTGCAGTTCTTCATGGTGCCACCCTTTTTTTCAGCAACTAATTTATCACTAAAACTACAGATAGAAACCAAAACAGCCAGGAGGATAGTATGGGCTTCTCATTGTAGAGGCGGCTGGATTCAGCAGGGTGGCACCATGAGTTCTTCCTGCTCCCCGGGGCTTGTGTATTAGCCACTATCTTAATGGTAGCCTGCTTGCTGAGTAGTGATTGTTAAGAGGCTAACTATGCGTTCGCAGTCTACGGCAGGTGCAGGAGGTGGAGACCGGAGGGATTTCTTAAAGAAGCTCGGTCTCGGGGCTGCTTCGCTTGCTGTCGGTGGCTTGGGTGGCGCTGGTGCTGAAGTTGGTGGTGTAACTGATGGGTTTAATTTAAGTCCTGAGCAATTGGCATTTCTTCAAAAAATGTGGGAGGAGGAGTGCCAAAAGCTCTGGGCCCACAGGGCAGTATGCAAGCTATCTAAGGGAACTAATGCAACGGATACCGTAAAGGGGGCGTTTGCAGTTAATTTAGAAGTTCCTCCAGAGATGATAGGAACTCCATTTGAACCGCTCCATAAGGCGTATCGATTCGCAGGGGAGCTGGCTTGGCTTTTTAGCGAGTGTCCGCGGCCGGATACTGATAGCGATTGTCCAACAGAGGTGCAGCCCAACTTGCGACATCCCCTCTCTCTCCTATCCCCTGGGGCGGTCGATAAAGCGGTGAAGCTAGTCGAAGAGGGATTTGAGAAATTGGAGGAATCGCCCAACGGGGACGTAACTAAGATCGAACCTAAATATCTCCGTGAGGCATTACAGAAGTATGAACAGCAGCTCTCTGAATTTGTAGAAGGCTTCAAGGAACAACCGCTCGTAGTATCCCTTAAGCAGGAAAGTGAGCGTGAAGGATCACCGCTAGCCCCATACTTTAAGACATGGTGGGAAGCGCTGACTACGGGGAGGGGAGCTGATCTTCAGAGTGATCCAGTGCTTTCGCTACTCGGTAGACTGTACATGAATGAGGCGGATTTTCTGGGAATGGTCCCTTCGGATTGCATTTACGAGTTGAAAAATCCAGACGAGTGGGAAGAAGGCTGTCATCCTGGTTATGGCTGTACCGAAGAAGAGATAGCTACTATGAAGCGCGACAGCAGGTATTGGAAGAACCTCCCGGATTTTGTGTATTTTGCGTTTTCAAGGCAGGTAGAGCGGGAGGTACTTGCAGGACTTAGAGATAAGGGAATTAACTTTTCAGTTGATGCGATCTACCCGCCTGCGGATGCAGAGCTTTTTAACCGATGCGATCGCATGTGCGAGACTATTGAGCGACTAGGAGCAGAGGGTGCAGAGACGCGGTTGACTGAACCAGAGAAGCTACAGGTAGAAGATCTTCGTAAAGAGTTGATCAATCATGTCACCAATAAAGGCTCGCGGTCAGCGGCGTGGAGAAAGTCTGCGTGTGGACTTGTTGATGAGATTGGGCTACCCAGACCCTTTTTCTATCTTAGGAATTTCAAAGAGGCTTTAGACGCCTCGAGCGTCGCTGGAAGCGCAGAGGCAAGCTGCGAGAGTGGGGTTTTTACCTGGTCGTCTGATCGGGATTGGCGTTCCCCAAACTACATCGATTACACTTACAATCTATCGCACGGTCCACCGAAACCAAATGCCAGAAGAGCACCCTGAGAGCTTGTAAGAGACCGGCGTGCGGATAGAAGCTTGCGGTAGGTAGGTGTGCTTCGACAAAAACCCGAGGGAGTTAACAGCGACCCACGTTTTTCGTTTGAAAGTCAAAAGTTACGCACACGTTACGAGCCGGGAGAGATCGCTGCCTTCTCTGCAATACCAACGAGTGCCAGCCACTGATCAAGCTTAATG
>JBIIHY010000348.1:0-3382 GCA_044235305.1 Bdellovibrionota bacterium | reverse complement strand
AGACTCTTAGATGTTGGTCGCAGTCTGTGGTAGCGTGCTGGCCGTGCGGCCTAATACTTGGGATGCGGGTGTGTGATATGCATTTAATTGTGCTGATATGTAACGAGCTCAGGTCCGGTCTTAGTCGACATGTTAACAATACTCTGTGTCGACAGCTGCGTGCACTGGTGGTGGTGGTAGCCACGGTGCTTGGGGCTCAACTCCTCTCTTCGGGGGTAATGGTCGACGATGTCGCAGCACAAGCGCCTAGCCCTGGAGCCGCGCTTGCGTTTTCAGTCCAACCTGCAACCGTCACTGTCGGAGCAGTGATATTCCCAGCACCCCGTGTTGTGTTGCGTGATCAATCCGGAGCTCTGATTTCATCACCAGTTGTCGTAACAGTTGAGCTTGTGAATGCGCCGGCTGGGGTTTCACTTTCTGGATCCCTCACTGCAACGTCTGTGAATGGGGTTGCAACGTTTAGCGACCTTTCTCTTAGCGCCCCAGCCACTGGCTTGGTTCTGCTTGCACGGAGCGAAGGGGCTTCTCAAGTGTTAAGCTCTTCATTCTCCTCTCAGGCTCTACTCGTCGATGGAGGCTTTGAGCAGCAGGCAGAGGCGCAGAACGTGCGTTATGTATCGCAACCAGATGGCGCACGTTGGGGAGCTGGATGGAATAATTGGGGATGGAACTCATGGAACTACATGACCTCTGCCGGCGTGTGGTCTGGGGGCGGTGTAGCTTTGACAGAAGATTTCACCACAGGGTGGAAGTGGGCGCGTAGTGGAAATGCTTTTGGTATCGTTGGCGTGCGATCAACCTTGTCCCAGAGCTTTACAGCTACGCAGGACGGAATCGGCACTCTTTCCTGGTTCGATGCTAATCGCTCCTCGTGGCGCGAGCACACATGGTTCGGGCGGCCTAATGACTACAGCGTGACCGTTACCGATACAAATGGAAACATTCAAGTGCTCGGTAACTATACCAGTGAGGTGTATCTCGGTTTAGCATCAAACAGTTGGGTAAACGCCGGTGATGATCGCTTCTCGCTGGCTGGAAAGCAGGGGTGGTTCGCCCGTTCAAGTGCTGATTTTACTTTAGCTGCAGGGATGTCCTATACGTTAAGATTCAACAGCTTGAGTCCATACATCACTAACTCGGCTGGTGAGGTAACTGGCACTGACGATCGGGTGACTTTGTTGGACGATATCGTATTAACCACTCGGTCGCTGCCAACACCAACACCAACACCAACGGCTACTCCAGACACGGGGTCATCCCCAAGCAGCGTACCAACCCCCACTCCAACTCACACCCCAACGGCAGTTCCTACGCTTACTCCGACCGCGACCCCAACCCCAACGCCGCCACTCAGTGGTGTTGCGAAATGGAAAAAGGAAGTTGATTCCACGGCAACCAAGCTTATGGCGGCTTCGCAGGGCGTGGCGAATACTTGGGAAACCGTTTTGCGCCGCATAGCTGAGAGCAACTCGTGTAGCTCTCAGATGCAGGTCGACGAACTTGAGCGCGCATCCCGTCGTTGGCAGCGTAAAATACAGACTCAGGTGCGGCAGGAAGTTCTCCCTCTTGCTAAGCGTCGTAAGACTCCCTGTGCAATTCGGAAAGTTCGCCGCGCGTCGGCTGCTGTTCGACGGCTCGTTGCTGCATATGCAAGTGAGGGGCGAAAGCTAGCGCGCGCGGCGGACCGTTGTTCAAGCACGTAGCGTAGCGGCTGGCTCCTGTACTGTTTGCTGCTGCGGTGCCTGCTGCGGCAGTTGAAAGTCCGGATTCAACCGTTCATTGATTCCGTTTAAAAACGCCTGCGCGACATCGCCTGGGATTTGACCTGCCTGAGCGCGCTGAATGATGGCTTGCGCAAGCTGTTCGTCGTTGATTCCCATCCGTTGCATAAAGGCAGCTATATTGGCGCGCACTCCGTTAAGGTCTTTAGCGTTCGAGAGCGCGGCGTTGGCGAAGTATCCGCTGAAATCAATCTTTATCTTCTGATTGCCGGGGAACATCAGGTCGACTAGAGGGTTGACCCACGATACCGCGTAGTCAGCCAGAGGATTGTTGAAGTTAACCTCACAGGGCCGGAACCCGCCGAGGTCCGACTTCTTTCCTCCATCGCGTCCCATGTCGTAGGTTGAGCCATCAGCAAGGGTTAATCCGTAATTTGAATCGAGCACGTTGTTTTGTACGAGAACATCCCGCACGCGGTCGCGCACGACCTGGTCTTTGTGTTTTCCGGCTCGGATAGCGCCGAGGCAACCACCAACAAGCAAGCCCGCCGCGGCTCCGATAGCAGTTCCCGGGCCCGGTAGGATCGCTGTGCCGATCGCAGCGCCTACGGCGGTGCCACTTGCGGCTCCCTGTGCTGGAGTGGATTTGCCCCAATTTAGCGCGATATTCAGTGCACCGATAATTCCCCCTACGACGCTCATCCCAGAGGCGGCCGTGCCTAGCCATGAAGTAGCGGCCGCTGTTGTCGCAGCGCTCGTTGATGCGGCGGCTGCTGTTCCGGAGGCAGCACCCGAGGCTGCTCCGACTGATGCAACCGTTCCTGCTGCACCTGCAGCTTGAGCAGCCTGCCACCCTTGGAGGCCAAGATAGAGCGCCGAGGGTGCTATCTGGGTGGCTATCTCGTTCGTCTTCTCACCCCTCGTTTGGGTGTATCCGAGCTGTCCCTGAGTCTGTAGCTGGGGTACGTAAGCGGGCTGAAATTGCGGTTGGTATTGAGTTTGATACGGTGTTGTTTGCGGTATGTATACGTTAGTCATAGCTCTCCTGTGAAGTTTGTTCGCTCTCTTGTGTAAGTGACCCGCTAAGAAGGAAGCCCAGCGGGCACTCTTTTTACTAAGGATAAAGTTCGGCCAGGGGCGGCCAAAGTTGCTTGTGTCTGCTAAGTCTGCTACCACCTTCCTGTAGCAGTTACAGAGGTGGCGCTTTGAGCGGTTTCTCTGCTGGCTTAAAATAGGATTGCCGTGAGTCGAGTGCGAGTTTCTCTATCCCTGATGCTTCTGCTCCTCATGGTGCCACCCTGGCTGCGACTTGAAGCACAGGTGCCAACCTACGATCTTTCCCCCGAGGCAGTACGCTACGTTAATGGTGTCATTAATGAGTCAGTAAACGCCAATACCCTCTTCGCATCTCAAGATGCGATCAGCACTGGTCGGTTCACGCAGCGCAGGCAGGGTGACCCAGATAAAGGGTATACAGCTATCCGGCTTCCAGGCGAGGTGCGGTTTGGCGATGAGTCAGATGTGGTGCGACCTTTTGTTAGCGGTAACGGCGCGCTTCTGCGGGTGACCAGTGGGCTGGCTCCTGTCGAGGGAGATGGTAGGGATGATTTCGCTTCGACATCACTCTTTGCTTTTTCGGGGGGCACGGGAGTGTACTTCAA
>JBIIHY010000068.1:0-11042 GCA_044235305.1 Bdellovibrionota bacterium | reverse complement strand
TCGCTCATTATCTGGAGGGGCATGCGCAAAATATCTTCAGGAGTGGCGGGCAAGAATTTTTAAAGCGCTACGGGGAAGTGACTTTTATGTATGTCGAGCCGCAACGCAGTGACGGCAGAACTGCTGTTCTGTGTTCCTGGACACAAACAACACTTGAGCCGAAGATCCCCGATTGGTGTAAGGAAGAGGTCTTGAGGGATCACTACCCAAAACAGGTTGAGTGCGGTGTAAAGTATAATTTTAAGTTGTACAGCCTTGAGGAAATAAAAAAAGAGGCGGCTGAGCAGGACAAAAGGAACAAATATAACCAACCCTAAAAGCAGCAATCCCCTTAAGTCGATAAAGATAGCTGCTAACGCTTGTGATCAAACCCACGGACAAAGGCCAGAACGTTGCTACAGCGAACCGCATCCTGCACAGTGTAAGCCCTCCCGGACCGCGGGCATTAGCCCGCCACAGCAAAGGACGCTTCTCAAAAACGACTTGATAACACTCCTGCAATAGCGGACAAATCAGGAGTATGGTCAGGCGCATATTTAACCCATTGTCATCACCTGCTAATCACTTCCAAACGACACCCGCAATAGCGGCCAACGAACAGCTCCTTCTACTAGTTGCTTTAACAAACGACAGAAGCAAACGACTCACGAAGATTATGCAGCAAGATCACTTCTCTCAACCGAAAGCACTCCGCGAGGCGGTATGGACACTTACAGTGGAATGAGGCGGTAAAAGCTCCCTCCGCCCCTCATTCTTTCCCCTCGCAGGCGGATGGTTGCTACCTTAAAACGCGATCAGGGTCGTTGCCAAAATCTTCGTAGTTTTCAGGAGAAATAATTACGCAATGTGCCTTTGGAAAAGCCTTCTTAAAAGCCGCGAGTCCGTGAGGTGATCTACGTCGGCCAGATTTAACCTCAATTGCGACGAGGCGACTACCTTCCGTGTAGACGAAATCTACCTCATTGTGATCTGCTCGCCAGTAGTGCAGCGTCCCCGGCAAGCGCAGGAGATCAAGTCCAACGGTTAACTCAAAAAGACGGCCTCGCAGTTCACTGTTCATGCGGGCTTCTCCTCGACCAAACGAGCATAGGGCGGGGCATAGCGGGAGTATTTTCGGGCTGGATGATCGCTTTTGAAGCGGGCTTGTGCTGAACTTTTGAAGAGTTTTGATGAGGAATGCTCCTTCGAGTAGCTCTATATAGTGCTTTACCGTCTCAATACTACCGGGATCCTGAAGCTGCCCAACAAGTTTGCGGAAACTGATCTCAGCCGCTGGATAGTTACAGAGGAGCTCAAAGACTTGGCGAAACAGAGCTGGCCGAGTTACTCGTCTGAGCTGAGAGATGTCCTTATCTAAAACGGTCTCAATAATTGATGATCTCATGTACGACAGCCACCGATGTTCATCCCCTCGCAACGGAAGTGCTCCCGGATAGCCTCCAAACAGAAGGTATTCGTCGAGACCTAATCCAAAGCCCTCTCGGCACTCACGGAAGTTCCAATGATGAGCGGCAATGAGCTCAAAACGTCCCGTCAAACTCTCTGAGAGTCCTGTCTGGAGTGCGAGCGAGCTGGAGCCTAGTAGTACAACCTTGATCCGAATCGGTGATCGTTGTTGTGCATCCCAAAGCTGCTTTATTTTTTCCGACCAATTATCGACTTTTTGAATCTCGTCCAGCACCAGTAGTGTACCAGGGCCCTTGTTGGTTGCCTCAATCCACTGTCGCTCGATCCAGCTCCAATCGCTCCGAAAAACGGCGTCGGCAGATGCGTAGTGGGAGGGCGTGCTAATCGGAAGCCTTTCAATCACCTGTTCTAGAGCGGTGGTTTTTCCCACCTGACGGGGCCCTAAAACTACTTGAATGAGAGGTTTGGGCTCTAGGAGGCGACTTTCAAGCTCAAGAGCTATGTTGAGTAGTATCATTTGGTTATGGCTGTTGTATGGAATATGTAAGGGTACTCGTACATTTATGTAAGGGTACCCATTCATTTTTGATGCGTCAAGCAATAAGCAGGTAATTTCCGTTCCCTGGCACCGGTGCCAAAGAAGAGGGCGGTTTTCGGCTAAGTTGTCGGGGGTTTGAGGGTGCGATCACCCACCGTTGGTACCCTCTATTGTTAGGAATACGATTACGGGTAGGAACTTTGACCCAGGTTTTTTTAGACTAAGAACTACGAACGCATTACAATCTGTTTTACTTCAGAGCTTGTACATGCAGAACCCGCATCTCTTTATCTACGTGGTTACTCGTTGCGTCTTCGCTTTGCTCTCTATTCTTGCACTCGTATTCTCTCAGGGTGCACTAGCTCAAAATCAGGCCCCCGATCCCATGCCTCTTGCAATAGGCCAACGAGGAGATCCGCCAGGCCCTAATACTGCAACGCGAACGATTATTCAGCTTAAAGATCCTTCAGTGGCTGAGGTCATGGCAACGCAGCGTACAGAGACTTCAAGTCCTCGCACTAGTCGGTGGTCGGCGAGAGCTCTACGTACAGGGGCGATGCAGGCATCAACGTTACAACGCGTGCATTCCTCGGTTAGGCAGCAGCTCTCTGGGAAGCAGGTCGTTGTGAATCGCTCCTTCTCAATCACTATGAATGCTCTTGTTGTAAACAGAAGTCTTACCCTCGAGGAGGCTCAGCAACTTTTACCCGGCAAAGTCCTCTCGGTTTTTGAAGATAAAGAGGTGCGCACTACTCTAAGTGAATCGGGTCCTCTCACCAAGGCACCGGATCTTTGGCGGCTTGCTTCAGCCGCGGGAGTGCCCCTGACTGGACGAGGGGTGCGCATCGGTATCCTCGATACAGGAATTGATTACACCCATCCTGACCTCGGTGGGTGTGCTCGAACTTCAAACATCAGCGATGGTCGCTGTTCTAAGGTAGCCGGTGGGTATGATTTTACAAATAACGACACCGATCCCTTCGATGACCACGGACACGGCACCCACTGTGCAGCGATAGCTGCTGGTCAGGGAGTGCATCCTGGTATGGCTCCTGATGCAACGCTGTACGCCTACAAAGTGCTCTCACGATATGGCAGCGGGTCATTTAGCGATGTTATCGCTGCTATTGAACGCAGCGCTGACCCGAACGGGGATGGGGATGTCAGTGACCACCTCGATGTAATTAGTTTAAGCCTTGGCAGTGATAACGGAGACCCAAACGATGCAGCCTCACTGGCGCTTGATAGAGCGATGTCGCTGGGCGTTGTAGCTGTCGCGGCGGCCGGAAATGAAGGGCCTAATCAACGAACCATCAGCAGCCCAGGGACGTCGCGACGAGCAATCACGGTTGGTGCTTTCTCTTCGCAGAGATCTCTTGCCTCATTCTCCTCGCGTGGACCAGTTCTCTTTAAAGAAGGTAGCACTGCATACACTCTTTCAAAGCCTGATGTAGTTGCACCGGGTGTCTCAATCTGTGCTGCGCTAGGCTCTGAGCCCGCGTTCTCCACAAGCGGGCGCCTTTGTCTGGACTCGCAACACGTTTCTCTCAGTGGAACCTCTATGGCTACCCCGCACGTTGCAGGGCTTGCAGCACTGCTCCAGCAGGGACATCCGACGTGGAATCCTAATCAGATTAAAGCTGCGATTAAATCAGGTGCGTCCCGCTCTCTTTTAACCTCTGACTATACACTGAACGAGATCGGTTCGGGCGCGATTGATGCACTTGCTGCATATCAAGCGCCTCAAGGGGCCGTTGGAATTGAAGAGATCTCCTCGGGGACACAGCTTGCAGAGGTATCTCTACGGGTGCCGGTGGGCTGGTCTTACTCACTTGCGCTGACGTCCGAAGCGCGGATAAACCGACTCGATGCGGCATCGTGGCAAACTGTTGCCACGGGGGCCTCGCCAGCTCAGAGCTTCGTCACTACTTTTGATACCTCCACGGTGTCGCAGGGATTTCACACAGTTAGGCTCATTGCAAGGTCTCCGGCTGGAGATACGCTCACTGACTTAAGCAGTGTCAGTGTACAACGATTTGAGCTAGTGAGCCCGGCTGAGGCCGACGTGGTAAATATTCACGATGCGCTTCCCGTTTCTATTCGTCGACTCGGTGATGCTTCTGCAACATCATTAGCAATCGAGTATTCTGTTAACGAAGGTCCGTGGCGCTCCGATGGTGCTGTGGCTACCCCCTCGAAACTTTCAGGATCTATTCGACTTCCCGCAGCTACTTCTACCTATAAGCTTAAAGTGCGTACACGACTTGGCACGGCAGCTGGCGAAGACTCCTTACTAGTTGGGGAGATTCGGGTCGATCCCAAGCTCAAACCTGGATTCCCAATACGGGTGAACGCTGAGTGTGGTAGCACGCCGTGGGGCGATAGCTGTCAGGGGAACTGGGTGCTGCATCCTGCGGTGGCAGATATTGACGGAGACGGTACCAAAGAGATCCTCGTCTGGCGAAAGTCCCTACCACCGAAACCCAATGAGATTTTGGTCTTTAACCAACGCGGAGCTCTGGTGCGTACCCTGTCGCTTAATGCGCATCCGGTTCCAAGCAATTTTGGCTTCCGTCAATTTTCTCCGTGGCCAATTGTTGTTACCGACCTCGATGGCGACGGCTCCCAGGAGATAGTGGTAGTAGAGAGTTTTTGGCCGTATCGCTGGTGGCCAACGTTTCAAGCATGGGAGGTACAAATTGTAACTGTTCTGAATGCGCAAGGGGAGGTTCGTGCTGGATTCCCTCTTGTTCTTGATGGCCTAAACAAGGGCTTTGTCGCAAGTGATCTGAATCGTGATGGACGAAAAGAGATCATCATCCAGAGCATCCCCTACGGCGGCCTTGAAGCGCAGACAGTACAGATCGTGAGCGATGATGGTACAACGATGGGACGTGTTCGAATCCCTGCTCCGAGTGGCGGGGGATTTTCAGGGCAGCTACAGATTGGGCCGAATCCGGTTGTTGGTAATTTTGATAGCGATGACGATTTAGAGGTTGCAGTGACCTCTAATTCTTACTCCGTCGCAGGTCAGATTGAGAGTAACCGCATAGCAACCACGATCATCAATTGGAACCAGTTCGATTTTGTGGCGTCTGGAATTCCTTCGACTGTTGGAGTTTTGTTCGGCTCTCCGGTAGCGCTGGATGCTGACCGTGATGGTGTTCATGAGCTATCTATTCCGATTTATCCGACCGCTGACAATCTATCTCGCGTACAGCATGTGCGCTTTACAGGTTCTACACCTTCACTCTCTGAGTTCTCTGTTGATGTTGCAGATCCGAATTGCAGCACCTCTAGTTCGCTGTTTTGTGGGACCTACGCTGGTGGTTTGACCTTGGGACGATTTAAGGGAGAGCGCGCCCTCTCAGTTTTTGGGTTGGCAGGTAGTTACTGGGGGTCTCGTGCTCAGTTGCACCAGTTCAGAGCTGGGGCGCTCGTTGGCTCGGCCGGACCTCCTGTTACAACGACTAGCCCACTATCTCCACCACTCTTTGTAGATGTCACAGGAGATGGCGAGAGTGATGCGCTCTTCAATGCAGGCGGGTCGTATTACTATGGGGACGCAACTCGCGGAGTAGTCGCTTTGACGAGTGAATCAAATTACACAGAGAACCGTGTGTTCTCCGCTGAGTTTGTCGACGAATTCTTCTCGCCGACTGTCGCCGATATTGATAACGATGGGTTGCTTGATATTGTTGCTGGGTCTCTGTGGGATCGTGTGCCCTCAAAGTCGATAAATGAGTCCTGGAAGAAGAGATTCTCCCTTTATGCATTTTCCGCATCAGGGGCCGCAGCTAGTGCCGTTAATAACTGGGCTTCCTTTATGGGAAATGCTGACCATAACGGATGCTTGGACTGTGAGCGTCCTATTATACCTCGGTTTGACGCAGCACCTGTTATAACGTCACAGCCTGTTTCTGCGTCAGTCGCCAGTGGCTCCAGCGTGGTGCTTTCCGTATCTGCTTATGGTGAAGAGGTACGGTACCAGTGGGAACACTCGCTGCCGGATGTCGCAGGGTGGTTCCCTATCAATGGCGCCACCTCCAGCACTCTCGATGTCGTTGCACCGAATGGAGAGACAGCGTCTTACAGAGTGCGCGTCTCCGGCAAGACTCGCTCAACGATGAGCGAAACAGCAACTGTTACGGGAAACGTCGACCAGAGCTTGCGAGTTTGTCCTTCCGCTTCTCTCAAGCAATACCACGGCGTGTGCGGATGCGACGTTTGGGACATAGATATAGACCAAGATGGTACGCTCGACTGTGTGGAGCGCGATCTCTACAAAAATGTAGCCTCTCCTACAATTAGGCGTACCCAGCGGGGCAGAAGAATAACGATAGAGCTGCCCCGTATTCAGAATGCTTCCTCGTATTCAGTGATTCTTCAGCGACTTCAAAACGGAAAGAGGTTTGTTGAAACGACGAGACGAAGTGGCGGAGGTCGACGGTTCACCTTTGATAGACTTCGATCAGGCACATATCGAGCTCGTTGGTCAGCCTCTATTACTGCCGTTCCGGGGCTCTCTAGAGTTTCGGGCCAGATGCCGCTCAGCGTGCGGTAGGGAGATTATCCGCGGGGATTTGTACCCATCGATGTTCTTATTGTCTCCGCGCTATAATTTTCTAGGTGACATGCTCGGTTAAAAGAGCTCTTTAGTCTTCTCACAACTATGGTGTAGAAGAGGATTGCACCAATAAAGAAGAAAGCATGTGGAAGAGACACAACCAGTAAAAACGCCGCAGTCTAGGGCTGTCCTACCTATCTCACCAGAACGATATCACAGGTGGAGCATTGCTGTCTTGTGCGTGCTCTCTGTCATTGGTATAGCCTGGCGTCTTCGGAACTACCTACACGCAAAATCTTTTTGGCTTGATGAGCTTACTCTTATAAATCAGATTAGTCGAAAGTCGCTTTATGCGCTTCTCTTCTCTCCGCAGCCAGGGCAGCAGATCGCGCCCCCCGGTTACTTTGTTTTGCAAAAGCTCGTCTCGTGGTGTAGCAACATGTCTGAGCTTTCTCAGCGCGTGGTGCCGTTTGCTGCCGCAGTGATTGGGGTCGTGTTGGCGTTTGAGTTCGCGCGCCAAGCTGAAAGGCTTAGCTTATCAGCTCGAGCTGTTTTTCTCGCTCTTTTTGCACTGTGTCCTGTCCTTGGATTGTACTCAGCAGAATCTAAACAGTATGGACTCGATGCTGTTGTGACTATGGGGCTACTAGTGCTGGCGGCCCCGGAGGGGCTGCTGGTGGCGCGGTGGAAGCGCTTGGCTGTGGGTGGCAGTGTCGCTGTGTGCTTCTCGCAGCCTGCGATATTCACTCTTGCCGCATTAGTAGTTCTGCTACTGATTGAAGGGCTGAAGACTCGAACACCTGACTATTGGCGTCGGTGCTTCTTTGTCTTAATGGTATGGGCAGCCGCTTGTATCTTGGTTTTTGGTCCCATCTTTGTAGCGGGTGGTGCTGGTAAAGACATCCACCGCTTTTGGCGTAGTGCCTTCGCTCCTGGATTGCCAGGGTCGTTGCATGAGCTTAAGTGGTATCTCAACAGTTTTTTAAACTATGCGTGCGTTGCATTCGGGCCGGCGAGGCGCTACGGAATAGGACTGAGTGGACAGGATTTTGTAATCCCAAGTTTCGGTTTTCTCTTTCTTATGGTTGCAGGCTGGGCGTCTCTGCGGTCTGCCTGGCCTCGTATGGCGCTACTCGTGGTGACCGTGCTTGCGATTGCGCTTGTGGCCTCGACTTTTCGCATATATCCGTTTCGTGGGCGACTTCTGATCTACCTTCTACCGCTCGCTTTTTTATCGGTGGGCGCATATTTTCACTCCTGGAAACGAGCCAGAGGGCTTCCCACCCTTCTAGGTGCGATACTGATCTGTATTCCATATGCAACTGGGGTGGTGCAGGGGTGGATACAGCCATTTGACTCGCCGCAGACCCGAACCCTCATGCAATGTATCGGGCAGCACCAAAGCAAGACCGATAAGTTCATTCTACTTCCGTTGAGTGGTAGCTCTTTTGATTTTTATAGGACAGCCATTGGGGTGGGAGAGAACCGCATCCGGCGAATCAGTGTCAATCTTCGGGCAAAATCAGGCAAGGAGTTGTTTAAATCAAAAATAGCTCAGTTGAGATTGGAGAGCCGGAGCCGTCTATGGTTAGTCGGTCTCCACAGACCACATAAGCACTTCAAAATCTTGGGAGTCGATATCGCAAATGATACGGTAGTGAAGTGTGAGGTCGAGGGTGCAAAAGCGTGGTTGTTCGAAGGCAGGGGATTGCCAGTTGCTACGTCGTTATAATGGCGCCAAAGTGATGAGTAGCCTAGAAGTATGGCTGTGAGAGTCCATCACTTCACAGAGATCTACTCTCAGAAGCAATAAGTGCGATACCACCAACAACCCCGGCGTCACCCTGCAATCCAGGAGCAACAATGTAGGAGTCGATGGCGCTGCTGATCTGTTCCGATACTACGTATCCATTTAGCTTCTCCTGGACCTTTTTGCGAATCATCGGGAATATAAAATCTTGATTTGCAATGCCACCTCCGATGACGATCCTCTCGGGTGATAATACGCAGATGTAGGTTGCAAGTGCCTCTGCGATGTAATGAGCTTCAATCTCCCATGCAAGATGATCTGGCGGTAGGTCCTTTGGATCTGTCTGCCACCGCGCATGTACTGCGGGGCCGGACGCTAGCCCTTCAAAGCAATCTTTGTGAAAAGAGCATAGTCCTTCAAATGTGTCTTGCGGATGTCTGCGTGGTCTAAAGTGTCCCATTTCAGGATGAACAAGACCGTGTATCGGTTTTCCATTTACAAGCATCCCACCGCCGATGCCGGTGCCGATTGTTATATAGAGCACGCTTTCCACATCTTGCGCTGCACCCCACAGGCGCTCTGCTATAGCTGCTCCATTAACGTCAGTGTCTATCGCTACGGGTATATGCAGAGCTTCTTCTAATATTTTTTTACACGGGGTATCTGACCAACCAGCTTTTGGCGTTTTAGTAATAGAGCCAAACGTTGGAGATTTCGGATTTAGGTTAAGTGGACCAAAACAGGCCATGCCGATCCCTGCAAGTGTGCCTTTCTGCGCTTCTGCTCTGAAAAAGTTAATACAGGCGCCGAGCGTTTCTTGCGGTGTTGTTGTTGGAATTCGAACGCGCTCTCCAATGTCTGTGGGGCTAGAGCCTACGGCGCATATAAACTTGGTACCACCTGCCTCAATCGAACCGTAGCGAAGAGCTGTCATACCTTCCCTTTATATTCCGATATTTCCCTGTTGAGGTGCTGAGTCAGCATCTCTTTAATGTCAGTGCTGGTGTGTTAAGCGCGTGGCTACATAAACTGCTCGTGGATTTATAGCGCCCGAGAAGATACGGATCAATCTCAAAGAAGGGAATGAAATGCAACGTGAGCTTTTGATGCTAGCCGGCCTTTGACCGAGCCCACGCATTTGAAGAGCGCTCCGAGCGAGGAAGGTCCTTGGCAGAGTGAGGTCTAATTGGAAAAATCAGAGGCCCATTCAGTGCCTGTACTGGTTTGGGCATTGATTCAGAAGAGAGTTCCATCTTCCCGTCGGTATTCTTTACGAAATAAACGGCATCTGGTGCGTCAGCGCAAAGTGTAAAGAGATCACCAGCCTTGAGGGTAATTTTAGAGCCTTTGTTAATTATTAGCTCGTAGCCACTCTTTACGACGGTCAAGGTGTTACGCGTGCACTCTATTTCAAATAGTCCTGAAGTCACCTCAAACCTTGCGCCGTGCTGTGTTGGAATTTTTGCCCACGTCTCTCCGTGAGACAAACGTCCGGGTATCACCGGAAACAGTGTGCGCGTAAATTCCCCCCGCGCTGCCATCGCGATCTCGGTGGTTTCGCTAGCAGCAGGGAAGAGGGCGCCCCATCCTGAAGGGAGGTCATGCCTTGTTCCGCCAATTTTAACAGTATCTAGATGAAGCAATTTTGCCATAGCGCAGATCGGAAATAGTACAGCTCAGAACGCCTCCCTGATTTTATCTTTTGCCGTGCATTAAGGTAGTACGAATGTGAGGTTTTGTTTTTTAGGCTCATCGTGGAATCGAGTGGGTGCCGATGACTGCTGATGGGTCATAACCCATTGTTTTGAGTGATAAATCACGTATTTTCGCGTGAACGTGCTCATAAACGTGAACGTGCATGTTCACGTCCGGAAACGCCAGTTCTACCCACTCGATTCCACGAAGAGCCTGTTTTTTATAACAGCTTAAGAATCGGGCGAATAAGACACAATTGGGACAGATTAGATCTATGGATTGGTGCGACCAGGCTGCGTAGTCGGCGATGCAATCCGAGCCAAAGTCGCCTCAAACGCCACAAAAGCTTTCTGATAATCTTGAAGTGCTTCTATCTCTCTTACTTGCGCATCGGCAGCATTCTGCTCTCGTAGGTTAACAAAGATGAGATTGCTATCGCCGAGCTCAAATCGCTTGATCTCTCCCTTCGCCAGGTCTTCGGCGGCCGTTACTTCACGCGTTACCACGTCAACTCGTGAACGAGCTATTTCGAGAGCATTGAGGGCGTCTTGCACGTCAGCGCGAATGCGCTCTTTAAGAAATGTCTCTGTAAAGGCCAGCTTCTGCTGTCGTGCCTCAAAGAGAGCGATTCGTCCCTCTTGTGTGCGGGTCAGGAGCGGAATTTCAATCCGTACCCCAGCTTTTAGTTCAGGCTCCTCTCGGCGAACTTCGCCTGAGCCCACATCGTTTGCAGAAAAAACGTTGAGATCGAGGCGAGGAAGGATCTGGTTTCTCGCGAGTTTAAGTTCGAGTTCGTTCTGTTCTCGTTGGGCCGAAATATTCTTAAACTCAGGACGCGCTTTCACGGCCTCGGCTATCGGTGCTTCTATCGAGGAGTCTGGAAGAAAGAGTGGGAGTGGGATTCGAGAGAGCGAATCAAATGATTCAATCGTTCTAGGTTGCCCCTTGTCATCACGGACGAAGAGGGCAAGGTTAAATTCAGCATTCTTTACGGCTCGCTGTGCAGAGAGTAGCTGTGCCTTACGTTGAAGTACTGCTCTTTGGTTATCGATGCGGTCAAAATCAGGCAGGTCGCCGCGTTTTAC
>JBIIHY010000347.1:0-3390 GCA_044235305.1 Bdellovibrionota bacterium | reverse complement strand
AGAGTTTTGGAGAACGCTATCGATTCGCGGATGCGAATCAAAACAACAACCTATAGTGATGTCCAGCAAAAGCCTTGCCAGTTTTACTGGCACGGACTTTTGCACGTCACTATATGCACCGCGTCGTGCATCAGCTCATTTTTTGAATAAGCGATGATTCCAATAGGCAGTCAAACCAATAGGCAATGAAATCAAATCTGTAGCCGGGCCAACGGGGGTGTTGAAGCGCTACATGACCTATGGTAGTATTTTCTAGTTCCTGGCAAGTTCTTGCCGCCACAGAGTTGTTCTCGCGGTCGGTAGTCGCTGTGTTTTTACAGTCGTTTAAGTGAGTTTGAAACCGCTTTAGGCTGATTAGCACCGACCGATCCGTTCTTGACTCTGTCCCGTAATCCTAGATGAAGTTTGTTTTATCAGGGTCACGTCAGTAAGTGGCGGCGCATGGGGTTTGTCGTGTGCACAGCATCATTTGGGAAGCTTAGAGGTACCATGAGTTTAGAAGGCACTCCGTTATGGAGCACAATCGAAGAGATCGCCCGCGAAGAGGGTGTGGCTCTCTTCGATATTGATCTCCCTTCGGATACTCGTCGCGGTGGTGCTCTGCGCGTGTTTATCACAAAGCATGCAGTGTCAGGCGAGCCTCAAGCGGCTCCTGTCGATGGTGTGGCCGTGGCAGCGGACTCGGCAGCGGACTCGGCAGCGGACGTTGTCGGAGGTCAGATCGAGAGGGGGGGGATATCGTTTGAGGATTGTGTGCGGGTGAGTAAGCGCATCTTGGACCTCGACGAGCAGCAGGAGATCATTCCGGGGAACTGTACACTTGAGGTGTCCAGTCCGGGAATTAATCGCAAGCTACGCCTACCAGATCACTTCTCTGGGGCCGTGGGCGAGAGGGTAAAGGTTAAATTCCGTAGTGGAGAGGCAGGTTCTACCGTTGTAGTAAATGGAGTTATCCGTGAAGCATCGTTGGAATCAATTCGACTTCAACCGGAGGGAAAAGAGGAGAGCGTGCAGATTCCTTTAGATCAGATAAAGGAAGCGCGTGTGGATTTTAAGTTTACAAATTCATGAAGGTAAGATGAGGTGAGTGTATGTCATCAAAGTTTGACTTGAATGCGATTCTCAGCCAGATGGGCAGAGACAAAGGGATCGACAAGCAGGTGCTGATTGAAGCGGTTGAATCGGCGATGTTGTCGGCTGCGCGGAAGCACTACGGGCACAATCTGAATCTTGAGACCAAGTTTAATCCGGATACAGGCGAGATTGAGGTCGTTCAGTTTAAAGTAGTTGTAGAGGTAGTAATCGATCCTGATACTCAGGTGTCGCTAACAGATGCCCGTCGGGGAGACCCTGAGGCTATGTTGGGCGAGGAGCTCGGAAAGAAGCTCGATACTGAAGTGCTGGGGCGCATCGCTGCACAGACCGCCAAGCAGGTTATCATGCAGAAGGTGCGTGATGCCGAGCGTGGAGTTATTTACGAAGAGTATAAGGACTCAAAGGGCGAATTGATGAACGGTATAGTTCTGCGTGTTGAGCGTGGAAACATAATCGTTAATCTCGGTCGTACAGAGGCAATCCTTCCAAAACGCGAGCAGATTCAGCGGGAGAAATATCGTCCTGGAGATCGTCTTCGCGGCATGGTGCTTGACGTTGATCGGTCGGCTCGTGGTCCGCAAATAATATTGACCCGTAGCCACCCTGATTTTCTAAGAAAGCTCTTTGAGCTCGAGGTACCAGAGATCGCCGATAAGGTAATTGAGCTCAAGGCCGTGGCGCGAGAGCCCGGTGAGCGCGCTAAGATCGCTGTTTACTCCAACGAATCAACTATTGATCCAGTTGGCGCATGCGTGGGTATCAAGGGCTCGCGAGTGCAAGCCGTTGTGCAGGAGCTAAGGGGTGAGCGAATCGACATCATAACCTGGACACCTGATGAGCCAAGTTTTGTCGCGCGAGCGCTATCACCAGCTGAGGTTAGCCGCGTTGTGGTCGATGAGGAGCAGCACTCGATGGAGGTAATTGTTCCAGATGACCAGCTGTCCCTAGCAATCGGGCGTCGTGGCCAGAATGTTAAGCTCGCCAGCAAGCTCTCTGGTTGGAGGATCGATGTTCGTAGCGTATCGGTTGCGGAGGAAGAGGCTAAGCGGGCGAGAGCGGCCCTTGGAGCTATTCCGGGGATCGACTTCATGCACGCTGAGCTATTGTTCCAACACGGCTTCCGGACGATCCGTGAGGTTGCGGATGCTTCGCTTGAGGATATGGCAGAGGTTGAGGGCCTCACTCAGGAGCAGGCTGCTGACGTTCTTGCCAAGGCTAAGGCGTTTGCTGAGGAGCTGGGTGATGAAGCTGACACTTTTGGAGGGCCTGTTGAGGCGCTGAGCGATATCGATCGCTTACCGATAGCAGCCGACCTGAGAGAGATGCTAGTGGCAGCCGGTTATAAAACTATACAGAGTGTTATTGAAGCCGATGACGACACGTTGCGTGGTATCAGTGGTGTTGAGGAGAGCGACATTGAGCAGATTCGCGCTGCAGCGGATTCGTTCCTGCGAAGTGGGGCAGCGGCAGCAGTTGAGTCGATGCGTTAATGGGAGCTAGAGGTGAAGCGTAGCGAGCGAACATGCTGTGTGTGTCGCTCCAAAGGAGGAAAAGGGGAGCTAGCCAGGCTCGTTTGTGTCGATGGCGTTCTAGTGTGGGATAGACAGCAGTGCGCAGATGGGCGCGGGGCTTACATTCACTACACTGCGGAATGTTTGTCGAAAATGGGACAGGCAGCTCGCTGGGAGAGGTCGCTAAGATTATCTTCCGGCACACTTAGTTCGGCAGAGGTTAGTGCATTAGCACGAGTTCTCCTGGCTGGGGTTACACACGAAAGGTTGTAATAAGAAATTAGAAGAATATAAGAAGATCGCATGTCAAAGATACGTATTTACGAATTAGCCAAGGAACTTGGCGTTGAAAACAAGGTAGTTCTTTCAAAGGCTCAGGAGCTCGGCATTCCTGGAAAGAGCTCTCACTCTCATTCACTTGATGCTGATGAAGCGGATAGTGTTAGAAGGGCCATTCTTAGACAGACGATGGGGGCTCCAAAGAGCGAGAACACCGAAACCGTGACAACACGTGTGGATAGGACTACCGGCGCCACCTACACAGTGGTTGAGAAGCGCTCTGGTGATGTAATCCGACGCCGACGTGCTGTTGATGCAGTAGAGACGACACCTGCGCCGGCTGCGAGTCCGGTAGAGGCGAGTCCGGCATCGAAAACGGCCGCTGCTGATGAGCTTTTCCAGTCAAGCGAGGGTGGGGCTGCCAGGGATGTAGTAGAGCCGTCAGAGGTTCAGCAGGAAACCTTGGTGGAGACCCATGTAGCTGAGAGTGCTGCTAGCGAAGAGG
>JBIIHY010000346.1:0-3394 GCA_044235305.1 Bdellovibrionota bacterium | reverse complement strand
ACAACGCCGATGCCAGTAGGGTGTGGATTCCATCCTTACTTTAATCGGGCCCTCGGTGGTCAGTCTGAGCAGGTAGAGATTCAGTTTCAGGCGGCAGGAGCATATCCATTCACGGGTGCTGTACCCCTTCCTGATGGTATGGCTGAGCCTCTTACTCCTGAGTCGGAGTTTTCAGTGCAACGGGTTTTGCCAGAATCGCTGGACCACTGCTTTTCCGGCTGGCAAGGTCGTGCGGTCATGACGTGGCCTGAGAGTAAAGTGCGACTTGTTATGGAGGCGAGTCCTAGCTTTGGGCACCTGGTGCTCTATTCACCCCCAGGGAAATCGTTTTTTGCCTTGGAGCCGCAAAGCCAGATGAACGATGGATTTAACTTCTTGGCACGCGGTGAGCAGGAGACTGGAGTAGTTGTGCTTCGGCCACAAGAGAGGTTTGAGGTGTGGTTTTTGTTGCGTGTGGAGAGCCTCTAATGACCGGAAAGAGTTTTGCTGGGAGCCGTCAATCAATGTAGAGTGATAGACGAGTAGCAGGACTAACCGAACATGGGCTTAGCATCAGATCTCGTCTACATAGTTGTAGCAGCGCTTGTTGGCGGAGTAATCGCTCACGTGCTGCGTCAACCACTGGTCTGTGGATATATTCTCGCCGGACTTCTCGTCGGTCCTTACACAGGCGGAGTTACTGTTCAAAATATTGCGGATGTAGAGAATTTGGCGGAGATAGGTGTAGCTCTACTGCTATTTACCCTGGGGCTGGAGTTTTCGTTTGGTGAGCTAAAGCGCCTCTCTCGAATCGCCTTTGCAGCAGCGCCGTTACAGCTTGTCACGTGTTCGATAGCAGGCTTTGCCCTTTCCGTTGTGCTTGGATTGTCAGTTCGAGATGCAACGTGGATCGGCGCTGCGGTTTCGCTTTCAAGCACCATGGTGGTTATAAAGATTCTCTCTGGGCGAGACCAGTTGGAATCGCCTGGAGGAAGAGCGATGTTGGCTTTTTTGATCGCTCAAGACCTCGCCGTTGTTCCGATGATGCTCATCGTTCCCCAACTAACGGGGGCGAGTATCGATTCGATTGCGATATTTGTAGCTGTGGTAAAATCACTAGGCTTCCTGCTTTTTATGGTCATCGGAGGTGGTTATCTCCTACCGCGACTATTCTCGATCATCATTCGTCAGGGCTCCCGAGAGCTTTTCTTTCTCTCAACGTTGGCCGTAGCCTTCGGAGCTGGATTTATCTCGCACGAGCTGGGGCTGTCTTTCGCTCTCGGTGCTTTTGTCGCGGGGATGTTGCTGAGTGAAGCCGACTTTCATCACCAGGCTCTAAGTGATGTTTCAACCTTGCGGGATCTCTTTGCGCTGATCTTTTTTGTGTCGGTGGGGATGCTATTCGATCCTGCCTTTTTCATAAGTAACTGGGTTTCAGTAGTCGTTCTCGCAAGTGCCATTATGGCGACCAAGACAGTTCTGATATCCGGAATAATGAGGCTCTTGCGGTATCCTGCTGAGGTTTCATATCTGACGGCATTTGGTCTCGCCCAAGTAGGCGAGTTCGCCTTCGTGATCGCAAAGACTGGGAGGAGTCACGGCTCCCTATCTTCTGATTCATTCTCACTAATGATCGCTGTGACTGTCGTGACGATGATAATTACCCCGGCACTTTTTTTGGTGGGTGGTGCAATCGCTGCGCGTGCTCGAATACGAGATGAATCGCGTAGTGCAGTTATTGAGGTTGGTGAGTGCCCGTCGTATGCACACCACGTTGTGATTTTAGGTGGTGGAGTCGTCGGACAGTATGTTGCTCGTGTGTTGACGGGATTGGGGATCCCCTATGTTGTAATCGAATCTGATTACAAAGTTGTTATCGAGATGCGAGACACCGGTAAGAGGGTTATATTTGGAGATGGTGCACATCGGGCTATTCTTGAAGCCGCAGGGCTAACACGGGCGAGTCTGATGGTGATTACTACGACTAAAGACACTCTACTGCCCTCAATCGTGGCGCAGGTTAGGAGCCTTCGGACTGATATTCCCGTCATCGTACGCGTTCAGGAAGTTGAGGATATCCGTAAGCTTTCTGAACTGCCTGTTGCAGAGATTGTACAGCCGCAACGTGAAGTGGGGCTAGAGATGGTACGGCAGTCTTTGCGCACCCTGCAGATCGACGAGGGTAAAATGTACGAAATCCTCGAGCAGTTGCGAGCTGAGCCGGTAACTTCTCGGGCTGGGCTTTAAAGGCTAATATACCGCTCAAGCCGGTTGCTTAATTTTCAGACGCCACGTTAGCCGTCCCACCACTCAGCAGCAGCGCTCCAGCACTGATACCCTTAACCCATCTGCAACGTACAAGTCTGTGGGCTGTGCATCCAGAGAGAGGAGCTCCTGAAAAGTCAGCAAAGCTGTCAATCTCAACTGGGACTTCACGTCCATCAGGGGCTACGAAAGTGAAGGTTCTCTGATCGGTTGGGAAATCGCGTAGGGTAAAGAGCCCGATCTCCTCTCCTCGTTCCACAGAAACAACTTCAGCGAGACAGCGTGAGTCCCGAAGTAGCCGCGTGAGAGGCTTCATCCGGGTAAGCTGCTTATCGGTTCGATTCCGCTTAAAGAACGGCGCTGCGGTTGGTCGCGACCACGCAGCGCTGAGAGCTGATGAGTCACGATTGAGGGTCATTTGACACAGCTCTACTATCCCCTGAGCTGCGTGCTCACATCCTTGAAGATCTCTGAGATCGATGCGCACGGTGTGTATTCCTCCAGCATCAAGCTTCTCAAGCTGATCGAGGATGAAGTGGTCTTTGTTAAGGTACATGAATGTACCGTGTGTGTTCTCAACAGTTGGAAACGGGCGGGATGCGGATTCTTCAGAGGAAGAGTCGGCGTAAATCCAGCGGTTGTCAGTTGTTGCATCGGTGTCGTTAAAGTTTGCAGCAAGGAGACTTCGTTTTGAGTAAAAGAGCAGTATCTTTCCAGCGCCAAGAATCTCGCACTCTGTTTGGAGTTCTCTGCAGCACTCAATCAAACGCTCTTCTGGAATCTGAGTTGATAGCACAAGTCTTTGCGGCGCAAGGTGAGCGACCCAGCGTTTGAGTCCGGGTAGGTTGTGGTTTGAGTTTTCAAGGATTAGCTGAAGGCCTTTATCAGGCAAGTTCTCGCGCACCCATAGAGCAGCGCCCGGACATTGTGTGCGAATGCTGGTGAACAACGTCGTGTCAATCGCGCTCATCCGCGCACATTTTGCTTTGAACTCGTTCTGAGTCATCAAGATGTCCCAGACGAGTACCGGCTTTAGGTTATGCTCACGAGCTTCACGGGCGAGGTTCTCTGCCTCTTCGAAAGAGAGGCGTCCTTCGCGCGACAGCTCGCGTGGTTCAATCAAAACCTCTTCTACGTTCGGCGCTGCGGT
>JBIIHY010000345.1:0-3395 GCA_044235305.1 Bdellovibrionota bacterium | reverse complement strand
CCACTGCAATTATCTCAAACTCGCCGCGCTGCAAATCCAGGTCATTCCCCGAGCGCGCAGAGATAAAAAAACGCCTCGCGCCCTTGAAAATGGCAGGAGCCGTGCGCATAACTCCCTCGGCACTGAGCTACGTGGCTTGTATACCCGCCTCTTTCGGGTATTCTCTCGCCGCGGTGCACACGCTAAACGCTAGAAAAGATTCTTTTCTAGCCTTAGTTTGAGGCCCAGGACCCTTTTTACATTCGGAGGTAAAAACATAATGAGCAGCAAGAAGAGCAAGATTCGGCCACTACAAGACCGCATCATCGTAGAGCGCCTCGCCCCAGAGGAGAAGACAACCGGTGGAATCATCCTCCCTGACAACGCACAAGAGCGTCCACAACGTGGTCGTGTAGTTGCTGTTGGTAAGGGCAAGGTTCGTGACGACGGAACTGTTACTCCAGTTGATGTCAAAGAGGGCGATGAGATCCTTTTCGGCAAGTACAGCGGCGTAGAGGTTAAGGTTGAAGGCAGCGAGCTTTTGATCATGCGCGAGGACGACGTTCTCGGCGTAGTGCTGTAGTTCAAATAAATAACCAATAAAAACTAGAGGAAATACTATGTCAAAGATTTTAGAGTTCGGCTTTGAGGCTCGCGAAGAGATTCTCAAGGGCGTAAAGAAGTTGGCTGACGCAGTTCGCGTTACGATGGGACCAAAGGGTCGCGTTGTTGTAATCAAGAAGAGCTTCGGCGCTCCAACCGTTACTAAGGACGGTGTTACCGTTGCTAAAGAGATCGAGCTCGATGGTTTCGAGGATATGGGCGCTCAGATGGTTAAGGAAGTTGCTTCCAAGACCTCTGATATCGCTGGTGACGGAACTACCACTGCAACTGTTTTGGCTGACGCTATCTACCGCGAAGGCTTGAAGCTCGTTGCTGCTGGCCACGATCCTATGTCCCTTAAGCGTGGAATCGACGCAGCTGTTAAGACCGCTGTTGACACACTCAAGGACATGAGCCGTGCTACCAAGGGCAAAGAGGAGATCGCTCAAGTCGGAACTATCTCTGCTAACTCAGATCGCGAGATCGGAAACATCATCGCTGAGGCGATGGAGCGAGTTGGTAAGGAAGGCGTTATCACTGTTGAAGAGGCTAAGGGTCTTGAGACAACTCTCGAGGTTGTTGAAGGAATGCAGTTCGACCGTGGATACCTCTCTCCATACTTCGTAACGAACGCAGAGAGAATGGAAGCTGAGCTCGACAACGTGCTCGTGCTCATCCACGAGAAGAAGATCTCAAGCATGAAGGACCTCCTTCCTGTTCTTGAGCAAGTTGCTAAGTCAGGCAAGCCACTCCTCATCATCGCTGAAGAGGTAGAGGGCGAGGCTCTTGCAACTCTCGTAGTGAACAAGATCCGTGGAACTCTCAACGTATGTGCTGTTAAGGCTCCGGGCTTCGGCGATCGTCGTAAGGCGATGCTTGAGGATATCGCTATCCTCACCGGTGGAAAGTGCATCACTGAGGACCTTGGACTCAAGCTTGAGAACATCACGCTCCAAGACCTCGGTAAGGCTAAGCGCATTGTTATCGACAAGGACAACACAACCATCATCGATGGTAAGGGCTCTGATGCAGACATCAAAGCACGTGTTGGCCAGATCCGCGCTCAGATCGACAACACAACTTCCGACTACGATCGTGAGAAGCTCCAAGAGCGTCTCGCTAAGCTCGTCGGCGGTGTTGCAGTAATCCATGTTGGAGCTGCAACTGAGGTTGAGATGAAGGAGAAGAAGGCTCGCGTAGAGGATGCTCTCCATGCAACTCGCGCTGCTGTCGAGGAAGGTATCGTTCCTGGCGGTGGAGTAGCTCTCATCCGCACCATCGAGAAGCTTGATGCTCTCAAGTTGAAAGATGAGGCTCAATCATTCGGTGTTAAGATCGTTCGTCAGGCTCTTGAGGCTCCCCTCAAGCAGATCGCTTCGAACGCAGGCGCTGAGCCAGCTGTAGTTCTTGAGAAGGTACGCAGCAGCAAGGGTAACAACGGTTACAACGCTGCAACTGATACCTACGAGGATATGGTTAAGGCTGGAATCATCGACCCAACCAAGGTAGTGCGCACTGCCCTCCAGAACGCAGCTTCTGTAGCAGGTTTGATGCTCACAACTGAGGCACTCATCGCTGACAAGCCAAAGGATGAGTCATCTGCTCCATCCGGCGGCGGAATGGGCGGAATGGGTGGAATGGGCGGCATGGGTGGAATGATGTAATTTCACCGACAACCGTGGCTCCCGGCCAGTAAGCGCGGAATTCACGGTTGTACCGGACCAGTTACTTATTAAAGAAGCCTCGCACTAACGTGCGGGGCTTTTTTGTTTGGTGAGGGCGGCTCCGAGAGCCGGTAGATTGGCGGTCCCCTGCGCACCTCCCCGCGTTTTCCTCCCCCGCGTTTTCTCAGAGACCGCGCGGTAGCAACCCGAACGTTTTATGTTTTAAAAACATATAGTTTTCGTATCCGAACAACACACTTTCCGCGCTTCATCCCCGCGTTTTCTCAGAGACCGCGCGGTAACAATCCGAACGTTTTATGTTTTAAAAACATATAGCTTTTGTATCAGAACAACACTGATGCCCAGCCGCGCGGTCTCTGAGAAAACGCGGGGGTGTCTGTTAAAGCACCTATAAGATATTAATAGGACGATCTGACAGAACGCCCTTGGCTTAGCAAACGTTAAAGCGATAATCTCGGCGTGAGCAACTAAACTCGTTTTCTTGAATTAACCCAACTAGCCCGGTGTATTATGCGAGGTGGTCCACAGCCTTTTAAAAACAACCAACAAACTTCTCCGCACAAGGCTGCTGGCTTGGAATCACTGGCAATGCCCCCTGGACCAGCACAACCAGGATACCGCGACCAAGAACGGCAAATAAGGCACGGCTTCGCATTCTTCACCAATAATCCACATGCCCAGGAATTTCTGAAAAGACTAAACAGCGGAGAGGACCGACGAATAGATCGATTTAGAGAATTAGCCCTAGAGCTGCAGAACTGGGATCGTGGCAACAGGGCCGACAACTTATCACCACGGCTTGTAGCAACCGCTAAGGCTGTCAAAGTTGCCCTAGCGACAGAGCCACCCCCGTGGGAGGCTCCTAAGCTTGAACTTTGGACCGGAACAACCGAAGCACCGCTACCGCGATTTCCATCCAACTGGTTTTCTTGATTCGCGAAAAATGCACCGCTGCATTAGCTAGGCATCGCTATCTTTAAGAGCTCTGGCTTGCGCCATGCGCCCGAAGGAGTTGCTCTACGCCGAGAGTAGCGGCGGATAACTCTTGGCGTGTTCCTGAATCAAGCAGGGCTTCTACAGCCACTCCGATCTGCCTTCCCGCCGCAACTGCTGCACCGTTCTTTTGAA
>JBIIHY010000067.1:0-11089 GCA_044235305.1 Bdellovibrionota bacterium | reverse complement strand
AGAGATAGCACCCCTAGCGAATACCGTCGTGTTGGGTGAGGGGGCAGGGAGTGCGGTTTTGCATTTTTATGACGGGATTAGTCGGCCAGGAGATCTCGAGCTGTGCGGCGTGGGTTGGCAAATGGAAGCTATTCCCTCGGCAACGGGCGTATCAGCTGATGGTGCAGCGTTTGAGGGAGCGATGCGGCGTGCTACACGCGGAGCGTCGGGTATAGACGCGGTTATCGCTCATGCGCCCGGCTCGGTGCGCGGAGATGAGGCAGAGCTGGCTGCCATTGCACGGGTTTTTGGCGGAGATATCCCGGTTCTTTCAACTAAGCACGTTACCGGCCACACCTACGGTGCTTCAGGGATGGTGAGCTTACAGCTTGCGGCGTATCTCTTGGGGGGTGGTCAGTGGCCCGGATTCCCTTATCCGGTTCGGGTTCCGACCCTTCAGGCGGGGGCAGGTGTGCCACGGCGAATACTAATAAATACAGCCGGTTTTGGTGGAAACGTGATCTCGGTTGTAGTCGCGCTAGCGTAGTTGCCTTTAGGGGGCCAATACAGTACAGTCCAGGGCCGCGCAGCGTTTTACTAAGTCGCTAGTAATGTGAGGATGTTTGTATGGCCAAGGCCGCAAAAGAGACTTTCTTTTTAGTTTCATCTGAGGGAACTGGATTCTTCTACCCTAACCGCAAGAACAAGAAGAAGGGTAAGGGCGAGAATAAGATGAAGATCCGTAAGTACGACCCGATTGCTCGTAAGCACGTGCTATTCGAGGATAAGAAGCTGTCCAAGCTTAAAAAGAAGTACGTAGCAGCAGCCGCCAGCGAGACGTCTTCAACAGAAGAGTCAAAGTAACCTCACGTCTGTGAATCTAATGCTTGTTAGGGCGTTCGATCTCGTGTAGATCGAGCCCCTAAACGTTGTTTAAAGATCGCGTGGAGGGGGTGAAGATGACTCAGCCGGCTGAGGTCTCCGTAAATAAATCCGTGACTGGGGATACACCCAAGGGGTCACAATCACCGGCACCCGCTAGCTCCACAGCCCAAGCTTCCCCCGCAGGGCATTCGGCTTTATCTCCCGAAATAACCCGCTTACTCTCTACTAATTCCACTCTTCTGTTGGGCCTTCTTGTTCTGATATCTGGCTGTGCGCTGTGGGGCATCGGCTCAGACTCGGGAGCTGCAGGGGTAGTTAGTGTTGTCGGTGTTGCTGGCGCAGTGTGTGTAGCTTTGTCAGCGGTCTACACTGCGCTGTATGGATTAAGTTCCAAGACTCGCGAACACAACGTCTTCGCTCTTTTGCCGCTGGGTGGGCTCTTGTTGCTCGGGTTGAGCACGATTGTGACTTTCTCGCTCGGGGAGTCCGAGTTCTCGCCGCAAGGCTTTGCTGCGCCACTTATGTTGGCGGGGGTGTACATCTGTATCCGTGGGTTAACGGCGCGCGCCTGGGAGCGGTCAGGGATAGGTTCGTCGCCGTTTTTTCCACTCGGCGGGCCTCAGTTATCTAGTATTGCGCCGGGTGGGCCAATAAAGCTTCATAGCGGTCAGGTGGTTGAAGTTGACTCACGGGTAAGTGCCGGAAGCGTTGCTGTTCAAGAGCGCTACCTCTCGCCGGTTACCTCTTTTCGTGTGAAGGATGAGAGCGAGGTTCTATACGCTGGCTCGCTGGTAATTGGCGGCTCTGCCGATGCTGTTGCACTCTCAGACTTCAATGGGTCGTGTCTCCGTCGATTAGAGCGCAGCGTTGCGGTACATTTAGAAGAGGCGCAAAGCGCATTGTTGGTGCAGGATGCGCACGTGACCCGTCTCGTGGGGTATGGACTACTGTTTTTCTCGGTATCTGCCGCAATCTTTTGGAATGAGCGCGGCGTCTCTCCAGCAGTTGTGCTTGCAGCCGCTGGGCTAGTGCTTTTTGCAGCAACCCTTGGTCTTGTGGCAGACCTCGTGTACGCGTCGTTTACGGGGTTAGTGCGTGGTTGGGCTCGCAAGGGGTTCGTACTGCTGAGCGGCCAGAGTTTTGATATCCTGGCTGGCACTAAGGATGTTGCATTTGACCCAAGTACCATTTTTACGCCAGAGCTCTGCCGGGTCAGAGAGCTTGAGATACTTGATGACCGCATTAACCGCGAAGCGCTGTGTTCTACCCTTGCTTCGTTTTTGGGTAGAGGTGAAGACGTCGGATTCGTAGCTTTTGGAAACTACTGCGCAGTCGTGTCTGAGAACATCGCCCCTGAAAGGGTGGTGGACCTCAGGGAGTATCCCGGAGTGGGTGTGTGCGGCTCGATAAAGGGTGTTGAGTTTAGTATTGGCACTGAAGGCTTCCTGGTTGAGCGGGGGATAATGATGCAGCCCTCGGACGGACTTGCTGCTGTACAGCCGCAAGAGCGTGTGCTTCTTGTTGCGATAGACTCAGATGTCATAGCGCGGTGTATCCTTTCCTTTGGCCAGGTGGGCCTTATTTCGCACGACGACCACCAGGGTGAATGGCCCGACGAGCCTGAGACCGTTGCCTCACTAGCAACCGATGAGCAGCGTGATTTTGGTGCCGATGTACTGCTGGTACGAGGGGCTGAATCAGCGGCGCTTGGGCGCTCGCACGCTCACGAGGTTGCGCCGCTAGCTGGTGATTCCCTGCGCCCCCCACAGGCTACGGTTCTTTCCCTTACTACTGATTATTCGGAGCTAGCTGAGTTGTTGCGCGATTGCCGTGAGCATCATAAGTGGGCCGGGTTGTGCCGGGCCCTGATTGCAGCCGCCGGGATTATTGCCGTTGCTAGTATCTTCGCTGGATTTACCTCAATCTGGATCCCACTTGTACTTATCCCCGTTATTACGGTCTTAGTTCTGCTGTAGCGGGGTGTATGCCTTACCAGGGCTGCCCGGATTATACCACCAACGTGGTTCTCTTAAAAAAAGGGTCTTCGACGTTTTTAGTGGGTGCTTTTTGATGATATCGGGCCGTGAACGTGCACCTGCTCGTGCACGTACCCGAAAACATGAACTCGCGCGCGCTCAACATAGATTATAAACCACGCTAGTGAGGACGAGTTCTCCGCTCTGGTGTTCGTCAGCGGGGATGTAGGTAGGTACGTGGGTGAATAAACCAACGGTAGTACTGCAATCCCTTTCGGGTACGTTCACGTTCACGCGCACGAGCAGGTGCACCTAAGAACCTCGTTTTTAGCCCTAAACTCAGCCGGTTATGCCGTAGCTCTGCCCGCTACTACCCACTAATTCCGTCGATGAGCCTAAAAAAGATACATCTATTTCCTATTCTGGGTTGAATCCTCTCGGCTTGAGCCTTCCGGCATGCGGTGAACGAGGGTTGTAACCTGTTGATTCCGGTCCTTTTGAGCGCTATCGAATCCGTTTTCTCGGAAAGTGTTTGAAAAAAAATACATTCACCTATAGTGTATAGGAATCGAATAGCCTTCACCGGCATCTGAATTTATAAGAACGAAGATTGCTATGGGGCAGCTTCAAAAGAAGAAGGGGAATGTATGAATAGTTATGGTGAACATGATTGCCTAGGCGGTTCAGAGGGCAGGTTTTTCACCACGGTTTTAGACGATTTGGCTGATTCTTGTTCAGGCTACGCTCGGGGTCCGGAGCGCGGACTCCTCTCTGCGCTACTATTTGATGGAATCCAGTCGTTTATCTCATACGCTCTTGCTAAAACAAACGCGGATAAGGCTAAACACCTAGAAGCCTACAACTGGGTAATGAAAGGGTCTAACGACTACGTATTTGCCTTCGATAATGTCTGCGAAGCGCTTGGTATCAAGGGAGATTGGCTCCGTATCGGCCTTATAAATGCGGCAAACTCTCGCCTCGCGGTGGCTGAGAAGATGCGCCGGGTGGAGTAGGGCTGAGTGTGAGGTGATTTGCGTGCGGTGGTCTTAGCGTGGTGTGAGTGCTGAATCGTGTGGCAGCGCCAGCAGTCAAGACCGCCGCGCGCTAAGTTTCACCCCGCTGATTACCTAAAGAGATTTACTCCCCATTGCGTTTACTCTGCCTCGTGCTCCTGCTCGCTCGAGGATTCATGCTCAAGAGGTGCGGTTGAAGCCACCCGGTAGTTCTCACTGAACCATTTTGAAAGGTCGTTCATCTTGCACCGCTCAGAGCAGAACGGGGCGGGTGAGTCTGTATTCAAAGGGGACTTGCAGATGCGGCAGGCTGACTGGTGGTGCATGTTGATTTCAAAACAAAGATAACGGGCGCCAGAGCTACCTCCGACGACAATCTGTTACTGGTTCTTGGGCTTTAGCTTAACTTCACATATCCCAGTTGCATCGTGTGCTAACACCTCAAGCTGCTGCCACACGGCAGACTTTTTGAGGTATATCTCATCGGCTTCAGAACCGGCCTCTATTATCAGCGTTTCCGATTCAAATTGGTAGGCTTTGCAACGTCGCAACTTATCGAGGAGCCCCAGCTGGAGCTTTTCATCAAGGTTGTTTAGCAGTTTATTCCACAGCTCCGGGTTGTTCCCTTTTCCTGTGTTTTCAGCCATCGCTCACCTTTCTCCTGGGCGGCTTACGGGGAGAGTATCGAAACACCCCACCGGTTGACCACATTTTGTGGGCCCTAACCGCAACATCTACCTATACTTTTGATTATACTATGGGGGTAAGCGGTGCTGAAAGGGGAAAATATTCCTCTACGCAGCAGAGCCGTTCTGTCTACAACGCAGAACAGGGGCAACTCTCTGTTATGCCTGAAACAAGTCCTTAGCTGGATTGGCGGCGAGAGGATGAATTGTGGATGGTGTAACTGAGCAAGGGCCAAGCGGTACAAAATGCAAACTGCTTTACAACGCTTGACCCTTGCTGAATGGCTTAAGCCAGCGCGTCGGAGGCAGCGAACTGCCGAATGTGCGCATCTGCCTGCCTAGCAATCGCCTTTCGGAGGCTATCGCCATCGAGGTCGAGAGCCTCGCAGATAAATCGGAAAGAAAGTGGAGCATCAGTCGGCTCATCATCCATAAGCCAACAGCGCGCACCCTCACGAACGTCTCCCTCGCCACCGATGAAATCGTGAATTGCCCTTTGAAGAACCGCTGCAAGCAATCGCAGTTCGGGAATCACAGCACCAGGGGTCGGAACATCAGAATTTGACCAGAATTTCATGTCGATTGTCCCATCAAAAAGTTAAACGGATTGTTTCGTCCGCAAATCACACTAACCACATCTGACCAACCGAAACGCGTTCTCTCTATGATTAGCGTCACTGTCGTAACATCGCCTCTGAAGTAGCGTACTTTTTCGTACGGCACTCTTTTCAGCAGTATTAAGAGCCAGGTGTGCTCCCCCTAAACAACCGGGGCATCAGAAGTTAAGCTACCTGGCAGTGCTAAGCAAAAATATTTAAGTCTTTTTTCTGAAAAAAACCTACGCAATCGAGGTTTTTTTAGAAGGGGACTTAACTGTTCTGTTAGCACCAGCTCTGCGCGCCATATACCCGGATGAGGCTGCTGCTGCCTACCTAGTTCTCTTACTCGACCCTTTTTGACCGCTGCCCTTTAACCACTCAACCCTGTCTTTTGGACAGAGATACCCAGCGCTTCGATTCATTCAGAATGAACGAGCCAAATTTAGCTCAGTAATTGGGCCCCGTATTTACGAGCCCAGTACTTTTGAGTACTGCGTGTGTTTTTAAAGGCTGCGCTTCGAAACAGATGATCGCGCAACTAAACTAACTAGCTAACAACAAGATCCAACCGGAAAACGCAAACCTATCGTCAAACCGGATGGGGAGCATACCGTTCCGGGATCTCCCAGGTCAAGGAAAATCGTCATGCGCATAAAAGAATGCCGCGGTTGAATCTACACCCTCAGTCCCGTATGCTACGGGGGCACCTCAGAAAGAGGAAGCCCTTGAATTTATTGGTTCGTTTGTGTTCAAAGATATAACTTTTAGTACTAATCCGCTCACCCCAGGCGCGGCAGCGCGCCAGGAATTTCCCTTCTTTACTGAGGGACCAGCGGGAGCTTACCTCGATTCGGCTGCCACTACACAGAAGCCAGCTCAGGTCCTTGATTGTTTACGGAGTACGATGGTGCACCTTAATGCCAACGTGCATCGCGGGGCGTATCGAATTAGCGCTGAGGCTACTGAGGCCTACGATGGTGCGCGCAGAAAGATTGCGCGCTACTTAAACGCCGCAAGCGAGTCATCGATCGTTTTTACGCGCGGAGCTACTGAATCGATTAACCTCGTAGCGTATGCGCTCGAACACACCTTTAAGGCAGGAGATGTAATCCTGCTCTCTTTGCTTGAGCACCACAGCAATATCGTACCGTGGATGATGCTGGCGAAGCGCAAAGGGTTAAAGGTTGTGTTTACCGAAATAACCGACAGCGGTGAGCTCGACCTTGCAGATTACAAACGTAAGGTAGCCGAGTTGAAGCCTGCGCTAGTGTCGGTAACTCAACTTGCAAATTCTTTGGGCACAGTGACACCTATCGCAGAGGTCGTTTCTATCGCCAAGCAAAGCGGTGCGCGCGTGCTTGTAGATGGCGCGCAGGGGGTAGTCCACCTAGGAGTTGATGTTGTTGCGCTTGGATGTGACTACTACGTTTTCTCGGGGCACAAGATGTATGGCCCAACAGGGATAGGGGTGTTGTACGGTGCGCCCGAAGCGCTCGCTGTATTAAAGCCATTTCAGGGTGGCGGAGATATGATCTCGTATGTGAGCACTGATGGCTTCGGCGTGGCAGATATCCCGCAGCGGTTTGAAGCAGGAACGCCTGCGTTCCATGAAGCGATAGCGCTTGGAGCGGCGGTTGATTTTCTCAATCGATTTAATCGCCACGAGATGACCCAGCACGAGCAGCACCTGGTACGCGAGGGTATTGCGATGTTAAAAGAGGAAGAGGGGGTGACTGTGTATGGCCCCGGTGCTCATGGGAGCGGTAACAGTAGCGGTGCTCACAACCATACTTCTCTAGTGACTTTCTCAATCGACCGAGTTCATCCGCACGATTTTGCAACGATTGCCGACACCTTCAATGTTCAAGTCAGAGCTGGAAACCACTGCGCTATGCCGACGCTTAGGCGGCTCGGTGTTCAAGCAACGGCCCGTATGAGCTTTGGCGTGTACACCGTTCCCTCTGACCTAGACGCCGTTAGAGGGGCGATTAGGGAGGCACGGAAGTTGTTTGCGTGAGCCTGACCCCTTGTAGAAACTAGCTGGCTTTTATGAGATTGGCCTGATTCATCAAAGCTAGCTGTTGGAATTGCTGCTTAGTAACACCTGGTGGGGTCACAACTCTTTTCCACACGGGGATCCCGAAAAATTTTGTTACCTTTGTCTCTCCCAAGACGTGACCATCGCCACTTACCATGGCAACGCGTTCACCAGAACGACTTCTTTCGCTCACCCACCTATACCCCTGTTGTGGCAAAACTACCGGGTCAGCATTCTTGACTGCTTGCCGCACAGAGGAGCCGCTTCCGAGAGAAGCTGCTGCCAGTTTGTCGGCTGTGGCCTGAAGGTCTATTCCGTCCTGTGCAGCAGCAGCTACAGCGGTGGGCCATACGGCTGCCTCTGTCGCTCCAGATGCTCGCGCTTGCGCTACATACTTATCGCGCAACGCCCAGGCCGCTTTCATATCTGCGGAGCGGAATCGCGGTGTGGCCTCTTGTTTTTCCTGGGCAAACATTTCAGGGAACGCCTCTTTCGCGCGCGGTGATGCTACAGGTTGAGTTACTACGGCAGGTCGCTCGGTCTTTGGGGTTACCTTTAGGTCTGGTATAGGAGCTGTCAGTGGCGCTCGGGTTGTCGCCGTCCTCGTTGCAACGGTTTTGGTAGAAGCTCCTGCTACTGCGGCGGCAGTGGTCGGGGCCTGCATCGTCGGCGTGTTTGACGCAGTTGGTTGCGCAGGCTGTGCTTCAGACTGCCTTTTTTTAAGTGCTGCAACCATCGCGTGGAAGTCGTGTCCCTCAGACTGGGCGTGGGCTTGAGTGAGCTGCATAGCTTCCTCTACACTTTTTCCCGATTTTGTAAGCTCGTCGCCGTACTTGAAATAGGGCGCAAAGATTGTGCTAAGTTCCTGGGTGTCCATGCTGGCATAGTCTGTGCGTTTTCGGAATTCTCTTGCCAAGGCTACGGGGTCGTTCCCCTCCAACCGTGCAGCATCGCTTGCAGCCTTGAGCGCTTCTTTATCATCTTTGCCAGCAGCGTGCGCTTTTGTAACGATCTCTTGGTATTTGTTTATCAGACCACGCACTTCGTTCCATGGCATAGAAGAGAAGTCCTTACGCAGCTCGGTTGTCTGTGCTTGCGCCGACGGGGTTGCAGCTGAAGTGGTAGAGCCAGTGACAGATGCAGGTGCTGCGCCTTTTTTACGCCCTTCAAACTCCATGAACAGAGCGGATGGATCATTTCCTTCTTTGCGAGCGGCTCCTGCAGAGAGCTCATTCGCTTCTTCTAGGGTCTGACCAGTTTTCATCGCCTCGGTAGCTATTGTCTTATAGCGTTTGACCATTTCTCGTATCTCGTCATTCGACATGGATGAGAAGTCCGTGCGTAACTGGATCGTTTTTAGCTCGTTAGGCTGAGAATTTGTGGTGCCGGCTTTAGACGTGACCGTATCTGGGATGGCCAGCGGCTGCTTCATAGCTGAGTTTGTGGATTCTGAGAAATCCAGTGTGCCATCGAATATGCCTGAGCCGTTTAGCCTGAAATCCGACGTATCTCCTGACAATTGAGTGGCAGCGCTCGAGCTGTCTATTTTGTTTGTTGCGGCCTGCCCAGTTGGCACCGGTGGTAGGTTTGTTTCGCTCAGAATGTTTGTGCGAAGCCCAGGAATGAGACTCAAACGGGGGGTTGTGTCATTAGTAACGGTGAGTGTGTTAGTTGGAGTAGGGTTTGAAGAGCTCTCGTTGTCAGAGCGTTTTCCCCGGAATGCTCCAACGAACCCAAGACTAACCACTGCGCCCAAACCAAACCACATGGCGGGTTTGAGAAAGCTGGATGAACGGATCCGGTCGAAGAATCTAGGGGAAGTCGACTCATCCTTTTTAGCTTCTGTTGCTGCAGGAGGAGGCTCTACTGGTTTTTTGTCCACTAAGACAGAGGGGGCCGCGTTAGCGGGAGCAGGGCGCAGTGGCACCCCAGGGCCAACAGGGATTGGGCGGAGAGTGGGATTGGCGCCGACTGTGGTTGCTCCGTTAGTACTGTTGGTGTTGGCAGGAACGTTTGCTGTAGCACCACTTACGGAAGGTGGTACCACCGTACTGCCCGAGAAGTCCGAAAGGGGCGGGAGCTTAAGTTTGAATTCGCCAGAATAAAGCTGGATAAGGAGCTTGTCTGCGCCTCTCTGCTCGAGTTGTTGCCGACCAGCCTGCCGCGCCGCTTGGTATGCCTGAGTTATTGCTGGGTCTATCATAAGTCTATTCTCTATTCCCTACGTGCGTCTGCCTAGGGTACTCGGGTTGAAACAGCTAATCAAAATACCGTCTTTCAAGGGTATGCGCGTCTGTTGGGAAATGTGCGCTAAGTCGCTGAGGCTTTTATGACAGCCGTACTTATTAGGACTAGTTCGAACAGGTAGGGGGCCTGCCGCGCCCTCTTATGCACCGTCACAGCTTCAAAGCTCCATAAACTGTAAGAGCTGACGGACGAGGTGCAGATCCGGGCCCATTGGGCGCGCATGTCATCGCTTCATACAGCTCTATCGATGTTGCTCCTAGGCAAACATCTCATACGGGTAGAAGAAGATACGAGGAAAGGTTTTTTAACCTTATTTTCAGTATTCGCTCCACTGAGTCCTTAAACTTTCACGCGGTGAGGGGTTAGGAACTCAGTGGAAACCTAAATCGTTTTTTAAGCAACGTGTGTTGCTTGCGAGGAGGGTGGATGCTGAAAAAAGAAAGAAAAAAAATGAAAGTTAAGCAGTTGTTTCTTGGAGTCTTCGCCGCCCTGATGGCGGTGAAGTCGGTTGCCGCCGACCCGGGCAAGCTTGCCCCGGTCGCGGGGACGCCTTATGCGGCCCAGAAGACCAACACCCTCAAGGACAAGGACCCCTACACGGTGACCTTTGTCAAAGAAGGAAACCGCATCGTCGAACAGCCCTTGCAGGTGTCAGTTAAGCGGTAAAAAAAGAAAGAAAACAAAATGAAAGTTAAGCAGATTGTTGGGATTGTCGTCACCGCTCTGTTGGGGGTGAAGGTTAACGCCGCCGACCTGGGCAAGCTTGCCCCGGTCGCTGGGACGCCATATTCGTCCCAGAATGTGACAAACTAGAAAGAAGAGGTCACCTACACGGTGACCTTCGTCAACAACGGAACGTGCATGGTCGAACAGGCCATGCAGTTCAGCGTCAAGAAGGGAGCGTGGCTCCCGACCTTGGCGCCGTATGCCCAAGCAGGGGCAACGGCCGGCGGGGCCTATCTGCTATCGCAGATGGGGCCGCTGGTGCAGAACACAGTCGCAGCAACAACCTGTGTCACGCCAACAGCCCCCAACCTTCCGGTGCCCCCTGGGACACCGGGAAAGCCCAACTTTTTGAGTTTGGCTCTGCAGTGATTCACCCCGTCTCGGCTCTCGCTCGTTCGAAAGTAACGCTTCACAACGTTATCGTCGAATCGAGCGAGAGTCCGAGACGGACTTTTCTTTTTCGGTTTTTGTAAACTCAGGTTTGCTCTCGTATCTTCTTCCTTCCCATCCTTTTTCCATGCGCATAACCTTTCGCAGCACTTTTTGGGCGTCGCGTTCGATTACCCTTAAACTGTGGTATGACAGCAGCAGTAGACCCAGAGAATTCAGAGTGCTTTTCTGATGAGCCAGTAGTTTTTTTCTTAAACGTACAGGACCGGTCTATTAGGGGCATTATCCGAGGTCTTGCCGTTTTCCAAGAGCACATATGGTTTGATAGCGTTAATAATAGATCACTGATTGCAACACTCAGCGAATCTTTCGCTTTGGTCGCGGTCTCGCTCTTTACATCGTTATAGTGAGTAGAAGAGGTATTATTAGTAGTCGCTGTTTCTCGTTGAGAACGGAGTGACGCGCAGTGTTGACGTTACAACGTCGCTCGCCGTTATCACCGAGAAACAGCACTAGAGGAAGAATACGGTACGAACTCTTAAGAGGTTTT
>JBIIHY010000344.1:0-3416 GCA_044235305.1 Bdellovibrionota bacterium | reverse complement strand
TCCAACGAAGTCTCCCGTTACCTTTCCGTCAGGTTTAACTTTCGTGAGGACTTGTAGCGCTGGAATTTTTGATTGCGGCAGAAGAGCGTGCCCGTGCCAGGTGATCGCGCGATTTAGCCCAGAGAGCTCCATAACATCGGCTACCGTTCCAATAGCAGCTAAGGGAAGTAGTTCGTTAACGTGCTGAGAGAGCTCTTCTCCCTGATAGGTATGGGATAGAAGTGAGCGAGCCAAGAGCCATGAGAGACCAGAGGCGCAGAGCGCTTCGTACCCTTTTAGCGCAGGGTTTGATTTCGGGTTCACCAAAAAATGCGGCTGGGCGGTCTTAGCCCCTTGAAGTTCGTGATGATCAACTACGATAGTGCTCACGCCTACCTCATGGAGAGCCTGAATTTGAGTCTTATTGGAAGTTCCTAGGTCCAGAGTCATAACTACGTTAGGGACAGATTTTTTCACCCTTGCAAGCGTTGAGCCTGATAGCCCGTACCCATCTCGAACGCGGTCAGGCTGAATGACGGTACAAAAACCTCCGCACTCTTCGATCGCGCGTTTCATAATGGCTGCTGAGCAGTTTCCATCGGCGTCGTAGTCCGACACGATAGTGATTCGAAGCTGTTCGCGTATAGCGGAAGCAAGAACCGAGGCGGCATTTTCTAATTCAGGATATATCGGCAGCCGCGACAGTTCACGTTCAATAGTAGGAGCAACAAACTCTAGAGCTTTTTCTCTAGAGTCATACCCGCGACCGTGCAAAACAGTGGCGAGGGCTGGCGGAAGTGAAGCTTCTTGGGCAAGGAGAGCAGTCGCCTTGGACTGCGCGCTGATAGTATCTGGTGAGTTGCGATTAAGCACTATCTGATGGCGTGCTGGAATCAGATCTGTCCCTAGCCACATCTTTCGTTGCTCGGGATGTTGCGGGATACCACGTAGTCGGTATCCGGTGTCGCTTTGAATCGTTGCTATCCCCGGACAGGCAGGTAGAATTCGTCGTATAAGTAGATCGTCAAGGGGTTGCAGCAGCGACAAGCGCGGGTCGTCACCTGGCTTTGGAGGTAGCTGGAGAAATAGCTCGGGGTGATTTCGGGCGGCCGCTCGTCTCATGCGACCGAAAAGTACCAAATTATCGAACGGCACTCCAAAAAACGGATAGCATCCCCTTGGCTGGCTATCTGAGACGGCTGTATACTTACTACTTCGGACCACAAACGACAGAGCTGGTGTTGTGGGTAGGGAGGGGGTAAGCCAACCGCCCTATTGTAGCGGCTGTCTAATAGTCTCCCAAAGGGCGTTCTTCATGTCAGAGCAGTGGGCCAAGGTAGATAAGATACTGCGCGAGGTATTCTTTGTAACCGGAAACCGTTTTAAGTTGCAGGAAGTCGAGTCAGTTCTTGGACCGATGCGTCACGTTGATCTCGATCTTCCTGAAATTCAGGAGCTGCATGCACGCAAGGTTGTTATAGCAAAGGCACAGGCAGCTTTAGCTCAGGGATACACTCCGGTTCTAATTGAAGATACATCTCTTTCACTTGTTCGCATGAATGGTCTCCCTGGACCCTTGATTAAATGGTTCTTGCTCTCTCTCGGTGGAGAGGGAATCTATAAAATGGCCGCCTCACTTGGTGGGTGCGAGGCTGAGGTTCGAACTATATTTGGATTAGCTCTTGGCCCTCAGACTTTTATCTATGGTGAAGGTTCTCTGACTGGCGAGGTAGTCTCGCCACGTGGAGAGGGGTTTGGTTGGGACTCGATCTTTCAGCCTACCGGGAGCGCTAAGACCTTGGGTGAGATGACACCAGAGGAGCGCGCACAGGTTAGTATGCGAGTCAAAGCGCTCCAGGATCTGCGCGCGCAGCTAGATTCTTTTTCAGGAGTTTCAGAGGGCTAGTTGGTAGGTGCGGTATGGACGCAAAAGCTCCAACTCCAAGCAAAAATGTTGAAAGGGTAGCTCGTCGCCTCTTTTCCTCTGAGGACGAGCGGGGGCTCTTCATACAAGCGCTTAGTCGAGGAGGCGCAGCGCAAACAGCAGTAGCGTGGCTACGCAGCGAGGGGAGTGCGAAGCCCTTCGTTTGCGCAGATAGGCCGTTGTGGCTTCCAGCCTGGATTGACGTAGCAGCAGCAGGAGAGCGTCCGGGAAGAAGCGAGCTTCACGAGCGGGGCGATATCTATTGTCTCGATCTATCTTCTACTTTTGCGTGTGCGGCGTTCAGTGAGATACTAATCTCAGATCCTCTTGTGATTGACGTGTGTGCAGCACCTGGGGGGAAGGGAATTCTGGCGCATCGTTATCTCTCTCCTGGTTTTACCGTGGCGAATGAAGTTATTCGCAAGCGAACGGCTCCCCTAATTTCAAATTATAAGCGGTGCCTAATCGATCCAGCTATCGTTGTATCGTATGACCCTCAAAAGCTTGCTGAGCTATGTGGCCCCGTTGCTGATGTTGTGATCGTTGATGCTCCGTGTTCAGGGCAATCGCTGGTTATGAAGGATAAGGCCGCGCCAGGTGCTTTTCATCCTGCTACTATTTCGATGAACGAACGTCGGCAGCGACGCATCCTTGCCCACTCGCGGACGCTCGTTACCGAGGGTGGATATTTGTTGTATTCCACCTGCACATTTTCGCGTGATGAAAATGAGGACATAGTTGAGTGGTTTTTAGAGCGCTTTCCGGCTTTTGAGTTGGTGCCGGTGGCGGCGCTTGCGTCTTTTGCCTCGCATCTCAGCAATATGCCGTGCTACCGGCTGTGGCCGCACCAGGGGCTTGGGGCTGGTTCGTTTGCTGCGCTCTTTAGACGAAAGCCTGAGACTGAAATCGAGAGCCCGATGGCGACTCTCGAGCGAAGGGGGGGTGACGAACGTGACGCTCTCATCAGTAATCTGTGGACTACGTGGCGTTCTCCTGCGCTTACCTAGCCGGATACAAGGTAGCAATGTCGTGACAATCTGAATTGGGGTTGCCAACGGATAGAGTGGGAGTTAGCGTGAAGTTAGCCTCGTTTGTTGTGTAAGAGCGCGCAATAACTACTTTCGCAGTAGGGAGTGATTTTTCCGCGCTTGCTTCCTTAGGTGTAATCCAGCAGTTCCGTTGTATGGTTGAAGAAGTTACGATAGACGGACAGAGAGTGAACCCCGAGCAGGTTCTACGCCAGATTGTTTCTCTTGCACAGAGCAATCGCAAAGCTGATGCCTTCAGTCTCTTTAGAAAATTAGCTGCAACTAAGCCAGCAATCCCTAGTTTTAATTTTATAAAAGCGCTCTACCTACAGGGCTGCCACTGTTCCTTTATCTTTGCTGAGGCTTTGAGAAGGGAACTTGAGATATCTTCGGACCACCAAGAAGCCAAACGACTTCTTGAGCAAGCTGAGAAGTCTCTGCGCGCGGACCCAGCGCAGCTAGCAAAGGCATTTCCTTCTCCGCTT
>JBIIHY010000343.1:0-3425 GCA_044235305.1 Bdellovibrionota bacterium | reverse complement strand
TTAGCCTTCAATTATTGCGTGCTGCTTTCGTCCCCTCCTTCAGTGCAGGATATGCCGACACATATGTGGATGAATCAAACGGCGCGGTCGCCTGAAGTCTCCCAAGATGCCAGGTCGAACGACGACTCCCCTCAATTACTTGAGGACGCTAGGAGGACTCTTGTGGCGCACGAGGAACAGACTGCTGGTAAATTCAAGGAAATCCTGGAGGTTTTGCGAGAATGCCGGATGCCATAGAGCCCGCACCGCTCTCGAGCAGGGCTCCCATGTAAGTTAGGAAGCTGAGGATATGGTGGACACTACTAGTATAGAAGCAACGGCCCGGACATGGCGAAAACTGGCGATTAGCCAAATTCCATTTTTTGCAGTCTGTATCGCCTTAGCGTGGGTGACGATGAGGCATACTGATCATCTACAAACGATCTTGCGCGCTCCTAACAATTTTCAGAAAGGCGTTCTCCCGCCTAACGAAGTCAAAGAATATGAACAGTCGGTGGCGGAATATATGTCGGTAACTCTCCTTATCCTTGAGAAAATTAACCAGCGGATCCGAGAAGAATGTCACAAGATGCCGTAAAAAAAGGGGACGCTACCCTTTTTTGCTAACCGCACCAGCTGTTGCCAGCAACTTTCCGCCGAGACCGTCGATTATAGCAGCATGCCAAGAGCTGCCAGGGTCGTAGTGCCCAAACCTCTCCATCACGTAACCCAACGCGGTAGCCACCGAGTAGATGTCTTCTTCGGAAAAAGGGTAGCGTACCCTTTAACCAATATTACAGGGGTTGCGTAGGAGATTTGCAACGGAACCTATTTACGCTAGCTTAGGGGATAACAAAGCATTCGAGCGGATCGCTTTAGCGCCCGCTCACTGAAGCGTTATATCAAAGAATGGGCTTTACGACCTACGGTGTGGACCCAAAGGTGTTAAAGCTTGGAGACCAAGCCTTTGATGAGCACCTCATGGTAAAAACCTTGCCGAACCGGACCGCGAAGGTTTAGCTTCGCAAAAAATTACAGTGGCGCACGAAGGCTCAAGCGGACCTGGAAGGTCTGCGGTCCAAAACTGGTTGTTAAGCTAACCCCCTGAGATAATTCTGTGCTTTTCCCGCCCTATAGCCCTGTACTCTCCCCTCCAACGAATGTAATCTACCGGAAGGATTGGTATTAATCCTAAAAACAGCAGTCGCAGGGCTATGCAAACGCATACGGACACTTCACCACCCTGCCACCTGGTTTCCCACAAGGACTGTCGAGTACATGAAGCGTTTTGCCGGAACAACTCTCGCCATTCTCGGGCTCGCCCTGGGAATCGCTGCCGGCTTCGGAATAGTTTCCCTCAAAAAATTTCTTATCAAAGAGATCGTTACTGCTCTTAACGATGAGGCACAGATTGCATGCGGCTGTAAGCTCGAGTACGACACCTTCAACCTCTCGTTCTCAACGCTGAGCGGCAAGGCGACCAACGTGAGGCTCGTTGAAAACGGCTCGACGAGACTCTCCTTCCCACTCTTAACGTCACGCTTCTCAATCAGAGAGATCCACAAAAAGTTAGTTACCCTGTACGACCTTAATCTGACCAGCGGCTTTGCTGACGGAGTCGGTCCGGATTCAGCGACCTTCCGTTTCATCAACCAACTCACGACCCCCCTCCCGCCCGAGCTTGACTCTAAGGATCGGTGGAGAGTGCAGCTCGACTCTCTCAATATCCTTGAGTCTAAGCTGCGCGAAGATTTTGGTGGCAGCGAGCTCACAGCCGCCGGTGTAAAACTAGCCGTTATACGAGACGGTGAGAACTTTAACCTCTTTCCTGAAATAGCAGACCTCCGCTACCGCTCCTTTACCAACAAAGAACGCACAGCGGTGTCTGAGCTACCTCTCGGAAAGCTCGCTGCTTCTCTTACAATAGAAGATCAGCGCACCGTCTTTCACTCGCTAAACCTTGGTGACGACTCTTCTGTAACAGAGCTCACTGCAACGGTAGACACACAGCGTAACGACCTACTCTCAGGGAACTCAAACATGGTGCTGCGCTCGCAGTACATCGGACTCCCCGAGTGGCTTCAGGGCCTCTTCTCTGGCCAAAGCCAAGTAGGCGGCACCCTTGGGAGCCCACGCTTCTCCGGAACTCTGATAAACGAACCGAACTCTCCTCTTACAATTTCACTTCCACACGCCACACCCTTGCAACTCTCATCGATTACAGGATCGCTCGATGTTGATGTGCGTAAGGGCGACCCAATTGTGCGGCTCTCAAACATCCGTGGGACAGGTGAAGGCGCAGAGCTGCGCTCATACGAGACGCTCTCGTTTGACGACACAGGTCTCTCGGCTGGATTTGATGTCAAACTGGCTTCTTTCTCCTACGGTCCGTTTCGAATTACTGACGGTGTAGCGCGTATCTCAATTCGCCCAAGCCAAAGTGAGACACTAACCTCATTTGATATCAGCGCCGCGAATCTTGAATCTCAAGGGATCTCTATTGGACCAGTAACGATTAAGATTGATCTCACCCCTGCCTCAGTGACCTCGGTTGTTGATACATCAGATCCACTACAAGGAGAGTTTCACTGGGAGGGCGACATCTCGCTCAAGGGCGCTGAGCCCCTCCTTGAACGAGGCACCCTTGAACTCAACCGCTACCGGTACCCACTCGCCGTACCCGTTACCCCAGGAAAGTTAAGCCCGGTAGAGATAACCACAACCATGACACTTTCAGGCCCGCTCGATATGGCGCGGCTTAAAGGCGAAGGCCCAACGTCTCTCTCCTTCCCTGCTGTGACCTCTGCGTTAGATCTTAAAGGTAACACCTCTCTCAAGGATGGCGGCTTGCTTGTTTCAGCAGTTGGAGCCAGCTCTACCGCGCGCGCTGAACTAAAGCTTGATCTCGTGAAGTCTGCAAACGGCACCCTACAGTTTGAGCTTCCGGAAACAGATATCTCTAACCTTTTGCCGGATTCAGACTGCGGCAACGTGGCCGCTGCCTTTGATTACTCCTTTCCGCTCAGTCAACCTCTGGGAGGAGCTGGCTCGCTGAACGTTAAAGCTTTTGAACTTGGGTGTGACCCATATACAATTCACCTCCCCAAGGACCTTGTACTTCCAATTGAGCGAGGATCGCTGCGCTGGAAGAACGTGCAGCTATCCGGTTTCAATACGGCGCTCAACGTAAACGGCGAAATGGGGATATCACGTGGCCTTGATATGGCTCTCTCAGGTGACCTCTACCTCAGCGCACTGCTACCTCTTTTGCCGTCGATTGATGACCTCCAAGGCCGCCTGCAAACTGACGTCTCGCTTAAGGGACCACTCTCGGACCCCCTCTTAGGTGGCTCTGCAAAGCTCTCGGGAGGACAGCTCGGCCTGGACTCTCCTGATATAGGAGCACACGATATATCCGGCGAGTTTAAACTTCACGGTAGATCAAT
>JBIIHY010000342.1:0-3427 GCA_044235305.1 Bdellovibrionota bacterium | reverse complement strand
GCTCTCGATGCTCTGCGATATCTGGCGCGAGCGTGTGTTATTCGGTTCGGTATACCGCGACACCAAGAGTCTTTATTGCCAACAAGTCTCGGGATTCCGACAAACAGTAATCTTAACTATCCGCCGCGCGGTATAGAAGTTGACCCTCGATGGGAGAGGTTGTCCCGTGCTCTGCGCCTTCCAGCAGAGGGAGGCTTGGCGATTGATGGACCACTGGTAATCGCAAATCAACGCGAACGGGCAGCTCTGCAAGGGGCGATAGAGGGTCTAGTTACAGATCTGAAAAAAGCAGGAGAGCTTCGGGCAATAGACCCGAGCATTGCAAATACCCTTAGAGCGTACATCGATAAGGTGAGGGAGGCTGTATATGACCACAAAGTAGTCGAGCATAAAGACTCTAGACCAGAGAGCTACAAAGCCTTGGTGCAAGCCTTCAGGCAGCTAGCGCTTTACTTTAAGGACGGTCCTCAGTGGGCGCTCGTTTCAGAGAAAGAGCATCAGATACTGCAAGCGTTTGCAGAAGAGGTTCGAAATGTCTCTGCAAAGGATCGGCTTTCTTATCTTAACGACAAAGACACACAGCCCAATGGTTCTTTACTTTCCCACCTTTCTATGAATTGGGTGTGGGACAATAAGCTACAGCAATGGGGGCCGCAGCTACCGAATACGCGCTACAAAAACAGCAGCCTCTTTCGGCTAAGTGCTACGGCGTTGGAGGCATCTATGAAGAATTCTTTAGCGCCAAAGGCTTATAGTTTCCTTGAGGCACTCAAAGCTGCTAGGGAGGAGTTTGAATCGGGTGGGGACAAAATATCACTGAAGCAGGCTCAAGTGGAGGCGTTTAGGAAAGCGCTAAATAAGAACAACTAGCTGTTCTGTCTATCTCTACCCCGCTAGCGCCCCCGCCCAACAACCTCAAACCCCGGATCTCCCGAGGTTGCAAGCTCAGTTCGTGCAACGAACTCTTTCTTGCGGTCAGTGTAGCTGCGGATGTTGTAGAGCTGGCCATCAGTGATGCCGACCTTCTCTGTTGCTCCTACCGCTGCGATTGTATCGTGCACGGAAAGGGAGCCCTTAAGGAGCGCCTCATAGGCTATTACCTTCCTTCGCAACGTCTCTGAATCTTCAAAGAGCGCCTCAACTCGGAAGTGACTAACGCCACGTTGTAGTAGCTCTGGTACAAGCTTCGTGGCTGATTGCGGCAATCCATTGAACATCGTATTTCGACACTCAGCATCCGCTTTAAGGGGATGCAATGCTCCCTTAGGGTCACGCAGCTCAACGCGGTGTTTTTCACACGGTCGACCGCAATCTTTGTAGCTTGAGCCAGAGCTTAAAAAAGCTGCAAAGACACAGTGCTCCATGTGAAAAGCTGGGATGTAGTGGTGGAGGGTGACCTCAAGAGTGTTTGCCGGTGTGGTTGCAACAAGCTCAGAGAGCTGTTCACTGTTTAAGTCATAACTCGGAGTAATCCGAGAGAGCTTTTTATCGAGAAACCACGCAGCCGTGAGTGAGTTGGTTACGTTTAAGCTAAAGTCACCAACCAGAGAGAGCCCACTTGAACGGAGATAGTGTAGCGCTCCAAGGTTGCGCACGAGCACTTCATCGGGCTTGATACGCTCGATAACTTTTAGGTGCCCAACCTCTCCCGGTTTAAAGATCCGCGTTGTTGCGATGCCAACGCGGTACCCCATCTCACGCACCGTCTGCGCTGCATCGTGGTACTCTTTACCGAATTCAAAATCGAGGTAGATAGTAGCGATGTCGAGGCCTTGCAGCGCGGCTAACTGCTCTCGCTCTCGGACAAGAAGCGAGAGTGACGGTTTAGGGGCATCAGGTGACGGAGAGTAATCGGCGCTTCTAGTTCGGCTACTCTTTATCCACTCGGTGACTTCATCAGGGTTTTTAATCTGAAGTGCTGGACGCTTTAACCGCGCGCTCTCAAGCTGAGAGCAGAGCGCCCGCCTAATGTCTTTGAGCTCGCGGTTGTGGAGGAAGCATGAGCCTTCTAGGTTACTTTCAAACCCCGCAAGGATAAAAACACTTCCCGCGAGAGCTCCAAGCTCTTCTTGTAACAGGCTAGGGGTAAGGGGTGCACGTTTCGCCTCTTGCAACGCGCTAGTGGATGTAGCCGATGCAGAGTTGCCATCACAGTCAACGGCTGTAGCACTAAGCGGTGCACCGGGAGCGCCGGAAACTTTAATAGTTATCGGAATCTTTTTGAAAGAATGCTTATCGGTAAATGAACGTTTGAGATCGCTTTGTAGGTGGGGGGACGAGTTAACAAAAACACTCATCCCAGCTTTTAAGCTAGAAAGTGGAAAGCCACGTTCAAAGGTGACCCGCCAGCTCGGTTCGCGGGCAGAGTTGAAGGATGCCGAGTAAACTGACCCTCCCACTTCAACACCAGAGGCTGCATCTTGAAAGAGTACCCCATCGCCCGCAGCGAGTGGCTCTCTTCCTGAGATAATCACCGAGCCATCTCGATCAACCGTTGATACCTCGCCGAGGCGCACACCGCGGTGGTTGCTGTAGGTCCCAGACACAAGCTTTTGGTGATTTACTCCATCAAACCATCCATTAAAGAATCCGCGTGAATAGATGCGCGCAAGCTCGTGAGAGCGTGGTGCAACTTCACTGTCAGCTAGTCCCCCTGTAGAGCGCTCTTTGTATGCGCGCGCGGTGCTTGCTACATATTCAGGGGATTTAAGGCGGCCCTCTATTTTAAATGAATTAACGCCGATATCCATGAGCCTTGGGACGTCATCGAGGCCACACAGATCTTGAGGCGAGACAACGTAGTGGCGACCGGTAGGATTCTCCTTTACTGCCCCATCAACGATTATCTCATAGGGAAGGCGACACGACTGAGCACACTGCCCCCGATTAGCCGAGCGCCCACCCATACTCTCAGAGGTTAAGCACTGCCCTGAATACGAGACACACAGCGCGCCGTGGACAAAAACCTCAAGCTCCTTGGTCGTTGCCTTTCGGATCTCTGCTATCTGGGGAATTGAGACCTCTCTTCCAAGGACGTACCGACGCATTCCTAGGTCTTCAGTGGCCGCTATCGCTTCGGCTGAGGTAATAGTCATCTGCGTTGAGGCGTGTACGGCTTGGGCGGGCGCCATAAACCGAATTAACTTTATAAGACCGATATCTTGCACGATCAGAGCATCGGGGCGCAGCGGTAGGATCTCTCCCAGGGTTTTGACTATTTCGGGGAGCTCACGCTCAAAGATAAGGATATTACATGCGAGCAGTGTTCTGACGCCGTAGAGCCGCGCGTAGTGTATCATCGCGCCAAGCTCATCAATATCCAGAGTCGGAGCGCGCCCGCGGGCGTTAAAACCTGGCATCCCGATATACACTGCGTCAGCACCGTTATGTACGGCGGCACGTAGCATATCCCAGGTGCTAACTGGGG
>JBIIHY010000341.1:0-3438 GCA_044235305.1 Bdellovibrionota bacterium | reverse complement strand
AAACGATTCGAAACCTTATTTTTGACGGAGTAGCCGGCCAGACAGTTTCATGGGGCGCATTAGCAGCTGTGCTGTCACGAAACCAACGGGAGTTATCTCAACTATTAAAACTACGCGCTGACGAATGGAGAGACTCTTATCAGCGACGAACCGGTCAACCTCTGTCACCATACTCGCTCTACGTGAAGATGTGGGGAGAAGCTCCTGAGCTCCAGGAAGACGGTGCTAAGCCACCCAAGATTGACGCTGGTTTGCACTCAAAGAGAACTGAAGCGATCCTACGTCGCGCGCTTACTATACACACAGACCCCGACCCACGAGTCATTCTAAATGATCTAATACAGGTTGTCGGACCAAAAAGAGCAATTGCTCGCTTAGCTACCAGCACTCCGCGCTTACAAAGCATACTGCAGGGAGAAGCGGTGCCGCCTTGGAATGAATACCGTGGCTGGTTGCAAGCCGCTGGAATTTTCGAACTACCGACTCATGAAGTGGGCTGGCGAGAGCTCTGCGGTGCAACGCTTCAGAACTCTACGCTTACCAACTACGGGAAGATACAGCACCGTATTATCCAGACGCTGGTGTTTGATCGCTTTAACAACAAGAGCGACTTTTGCTGCGCTGGTGGCGTGGCACCGGGTCCTGTATTGCGCTTATTAAGGATACTGGAAGAGCAGGGTGAGTTGAACGCCAACTACTTTGAGCGCCTGCTCTCAATCGGCGGCCTCGCTCCGGGAGATCCTCGACAGAAACCGATTAAAAGCATCCTAACTCACAAAGATTTCTCGACTGCGCTAGTTGAATGGTTCAATACCGGACTACAAGATGTACCCTCTCCACAGCAGGCGCTAGTCACCCACCTCTTCTCTTCATGCGAACAGGTCTCGCTTGATGACCTTCGGCCACTCACAACTCCAGCCCATGAACTACTCGATTACAAATACACCAGCTTAAAGCCCAAGCAGGGAGCTACCTCAGAAGAAAACTCACCTGCGAGCAACCCCTTACAGAGCACGCAAAGTTCACGACGCTCAAGCCTTTTCAAACTGGAGGTAGTAAAAGCGCTGTCGTTTGTTATGCACACATTCCCCGGGGTGACGCTAAAAGAGATCTCAACTGCTATTCAGCGAGTTAAGGCTTCACAACTAAATGCCAACCCCGAAACGGTAATCTTAAGTACATGGGTACCACGCTTTGAAACACCCTCTAAACGCAGGCTGGTAGAGGCAGGTATCCACGACGCTAGTCCAAAAGTTACCTCACACCTTCCTACATCAGCACGCGATGCGCTTGACCGTTTCGCAGAAAAAGTGCGACCACTTCTTAGAGACAACAGGGGGCCGCTACAGTCGCTTTTCTCTCCTCCGGACACCCAGCCACCCTTCGCCGCACCAGAACTTCACAACCTGCTCCGGTCAACACTAGCAACACTCTTGCCTCACACTAACTTGATGCCTTCAGAAGCAAAGCAGCTCAGCGATGCACTTGAAAAGATCTTCTCTCTATCAGGGTCGCCTGAACGTTCGGTTCGCCTGGCAGGGACCTTAATAGGTGCGACTATCACCGCAACCGCGCGACACGGCTTCTCAACAAAGCTGACCACCCTGCAAGCCATTGACCGTCTGTTTACCTTCTTCCTGGAACCAGAAGATAGCTCGGCTAAATAGGCAACCGGCAGCTACAACTCTCTTCCGCTGATTACCACCGCATCACCTACGACGCGGATTTTGAAACCTAAGCTTTCGTGCCCGCGCACGGGCTATCTCCCGCTTTTCTCTCTCTGTTATTGGTGAACTCTCGCGCTTAGTTAGGTCGAGGTGCCCTAAACCAATCCTTGCAAGCGATCGGTAAGGGATAGCTTCTCCAATCGCCACTAATCCATTGCCCTCTCTTGGGGCGAAACGGTGCGACGGAATCAGAAGCTTACAGAAATGATTATCGAACCGACGGACTTGTTCAATACAATCCACTCCCACCCGCAACAATCCCGCATTGAGCAAACCAGCAAACAGGATCTCCAAAATACCCTCATTGAGCGTGGCATTTTGCTGCAGCAGTGCCGCTTCTTCCGAACCGATCTCAGCATGCGGGAAAAACTCTAAAAATTTACTGCGCGGCTCCTTTGCTACTGACTCCCAAAGCCGATGAACATCCTCGCTCGTAAGCTGCCCACGCTCGTTCTCCTGCGACCCAGAGTGTCTGATGAAATACAACTTTAAGCACAGATCAAAGGCTGCGCGGCCCGTCATAACAGCATAGCCATCTATATGCTCCCTTTCATAACGTCGAAGAGAGGAGTAGTGGTTGTCGGTATCGACCGTCCTGTGCAAGTTACTCAACCAATCGATAGTCGGAGCGAGACAAGCGCGCACATTCATAGGGTGTACGCTTACAGCGTCGAACGCCTGATGTTGGTTGTTTTGTGGGTTAAGATCCTTAAGGAACTGATTACCGGCGGGACTCCCCAAAACATGTGTAACCGTTGCTGATAGCTGTTTTAGGCGTTGCAATCGGGATGTATCAGCACCCCCAGAAGAAACGAACAACCCACCTTCTAAAATCTCACTGGATGAATTGAACACCGGAGCAAAGAGTCGATCAATCACGTGTCGCACCGAGCTCAACCCTTCATCGACAAAACACTTGCCGATAGCGGCTTCCACTCGACCACCGTTTGCTTTCTTTATGTCAGCAGCTCGCGGGAAGTTTTTTGGCAGGGTTTCGCTTTGTAGAGCATAGTAATTGAGTGCGTTAACAAGACCAGCATTCGAAAGAATTGGAACCCGAAGTTTATTCAAAACGCTCGGATTTACGCGAGCATGGCAACTCCTCAACATCGAAGAGAGCTTCTCAATAACCAAGGCGCCCAGCACCGCGTCTCCGATCATTGCAAGCACTTCGTCGCTTAGGTGCTCTGTCCCTTTTAAAATTCTCTCACCCTGTGGATTGTTCCTGCGCTTGTGGCCCAAAACTTTACAGATAGAATCAAGCGGCACATCAGCGAGATCTCCTGCTGGACTCCTGGCAATCCTGTACCCGCTATGCACCTCACGGGCTTCTTCGCGCGCCCCCTCTGACACAGATAGCTCATCCAGTTCTCTCGGCGGCCGAGAGAACTTCACATGTCCCGCCCGCTCCGCATTTTTGGTAGACCCCCTGGCTCCAAACTTCATTTCCACCACCACACGCTACCGATGACTATTTCGGCACACCTCGCTTAAGAAGACTCAGGGAAATTACCGGAATAACTGGGAACAAGCTAGGAAATAGAGGGCAAAGCAGGTGTCGCAATCAGATGGTTGCTGTATCAATAGGAACGGGTCAGCGGGGATGTAGGTACGTGGGTGAATAAACCAACGGTAGTACTGCAATCCCTTTCGGGTACGTTCACGTTCACGCGCACGAGCAGGTGCACGTAAGAACCTCGTTTTTAGCCTG
>JBIIHY010000101.1:0-9143 GCA_044235305.1 Bdellovibrionota bacterium | reverse complement strand
ATAGAGACTACTCGGATAAGTAACTCATGGCCCTTGATACCGACCACAGGCCTTACTTCCTTGAAGCGGCCAAGCAAGGCTACTACTGTTGTGAGCCGCAGAAGACCTGACGCCAGAAACACTCCGGCAAAAACCGAGGGCGGCGTCCATACTCCTAGATTCATGCCCCAGTGAGGATTGACATGAGTGCAAAGCCAACCTCCAACTAGTGCTCCAAGGAACACGAGCACCCCGTTAATAATTCCCTGGTATGCGATGCAACGTGCTCTCTTCTCTGGGGATACTGCGTCGAAGACAAAATTAGCTGCTGCCAGGTTAAAACCGGACCAAAAGAATCCGCTGTAAAACTGAGCTACTAAAATAAAAAAATAGTTGGAGGAGATGAGCCAAAAGAGCGGGTTGAATGCGACAAACCCTGCGCACAGCGAGAGTATCCTACGATTACCAAAGTGGTCAGTCACACTTCCCCATGAGCGCATAACCACAAATTGAGCCACCACAGCCATACAGATGACACCGGTATACTCAAGGTAGGACAGCTTAAGATCTCGCAACATATAGATCGCAAAGTATGGACCTGAGATCGATGCACTAAAGTTCATACACGAGACAAATAGTACAAACCTTACGAAGTTCGACCTTCGAGTGCGGCGAATAAACTGCCAAAAGGTGAATTTCGATTCTTCCGGAACCGTAAGAGTTGGGTCGCTCACCGAGCCCACGTAACGCGCAGAGACAAAGCGACTGACTCCTGCTACGAGAAAGATCGCCGAAAAAGCGAGCGCCTCAAACCCACCGAGGCTGCCCTGATGCACACAAAAACCTGCTGTCACTACTCCCACGAAGCTTGCAACTGCAATCCAGCGATTTCGGTATCCAAAGAAAGCACCGCGAGTAGCGGGCGGAATAATATCGCCAACCAAGCTATTCCACAGAGGAGATAAGGCCCCAACGGTGAGGTGATACAGCACGACTAGAGCAAGTAGAAGAGTTACAGCCTCTGGACCCCGCCCTATCACATACGGAAGACAGGCTATCGGTACCCAAACCAAGCCCTGGGCTTGAATAAGGCGTGCGATAAAATCTCTTCGGCTTACAACCCGCTCAGCTAGTTTCATCCCCAGCGGCTGAAATACGGCTCCCACTAGGGAGGGCAGTGTGGAAAGCACCCCAACTTGGAATGCGGTACCACCAAGAAAAATTCCGAAAGCACTAAGGTAGGTTTCACCGAACCCGATCTTGACCGCGTCAAGCGTCCCTTCCACAACTAGATTTTTCTGGTCGCCTTTTTCCTTGACACTCACAATCTGCCCGCATCTAACAACCGGGCAACGCGCAGCAGCGCGATTATAGTAAGGCTATCGGTTATCTCACCGCTGTCCACCATCTGCAAACAAACATCGAGGGGCTCGATTCGAACCGTCAGCTCCTCGGTAGGGTCCGGCGCACATGCGCCCACTGAGATAACGCGCGCTACGTAGAGGAATGCGCGCTCTGCTGAGTAGCAGTTACTAACATGCACCTCACCCCCGAGCTGTCGCCAATCAGTAGCCGAGACCCCTGCCTCTTCGGAAAGCTCGCGCTTTGCTGCCTCAAGGGGCGATTCATCAATCTCTGCACCACCCTCAGGGATCTCCCACGAATATACATCAAGTGGATACCGATACTGACCAACTAAGAAAACTTTATTATCATCTGTGAGCGCAACCACCCCTGTTGCGACTCGCGTCTCTACAACTCCGTAAATACCCGGCGAGCCGCTTGGCGTAATGACTTGATCTTCACGAACCGAGATCCAGGCATTCTTGTACACTACTCTTGAGCTTAGCTTTTTCCAGGGGTTCTTTAAGGTCATACTCGGTCAGTTGCACCCCTCTTCTATTCCATATCAGTTTGGAAGGCACTCCAAAATGGTCGTTGTGTCCCACCAATCGTGAGCGCAAAAGCCCCCTTTGAACGATCAATGATAGCTGCGCATCCAACTACAACACCACCCTCAGATTCGACGTTCTGGGCTCCGTCGTACATATGCTTGCCGGAGTACACCACATCATCAACCAGCACAACTCGCTGACCCTTCAGATCGGGCCCAAATATCTTTCCGTCTTTTTGGATAATCCCCACCTGACGGCCACCTGCAACCGCCGCTGCGAAGAGAATACCGCTGTAGGCAATTCCAACAGCCACATCAAACGCATCATGCTCCAGGTGCCCTATCGCCTGAGCCGCCAATCGAGCTAGATCATTTGGTGTAAGCTGATAGCAGTCGTAGAAAACTGAGCACACATGCCCGCTTGGAATGCGGGTTGGCTTGGGAAAGTTTATAGTGATGCGGTCGACGATTATTTTGACGGTGTCTTCCATTCTTACCTCGGGGGATGGCCCACTAAGTTTTATGCCGCACTATTACTCAATTATAATCCAACATGACGGCGAAAGCTATCAGCGGTTCACCTCCAACAACAACTACTGCCTCATAACCCGCCCCACGGATCCTGCGCCCCGTAGGAGATCTCCGGAGAGAACTCAGAGAGCACGCGCACAACGTCCCCAGCTCCCTCCATCGAATCCTTAACCCGCCCAAGGGTTCGTCCGAGTCTTCTAAGGGTACTGGGGATGAAAGCTCGATATCGCTCAATTCCTTTATGACCAGACAAAAAGGCAAACCTCCCAGAGACCCGAAAATCCCAGTGCAAGAGGTATTCGTCATACAACGATGCAAAATGAGGATGACTATTCCCCAAAGACTGATAAAAAGATAACAGTCTTTGTTGCAACTCACGGCCTAAAACCTCATCAATACCCCTATCGTTTAACAATGACACGATATCCCGCGCCGGCGAGTCGATACACATATCTTGAAAATCCAGGAGACATAAATCGCCCGATGGCAGTATGTGAATATTGGAGGCCATAAAATCGAAATGCGATACACTTGTGGGGTGAGCAGCAAGCTTCTCGCAGATAACATCCATAAACTTTTCGGTTATTTTGACTGCTGAATCCGAAAGATTACCAGGCTTAGCATAGTAATCGAGAAATTCGCGTATTTGCTTTGCTCGCTGCTCCCTGGTCACCCGACGCTGAAAGATGACGTGACCTTCGTCAGGAATCAGGGATTGCAAAGTTTTGTTGATAGCAAGAGCTTTGCAAAACAGCTCATAGAGCACACTCTCAGGTGCTTCGAGGGGAGATCGCCACTCTCCGACTCTGCTGGGATCGCGAGCAATATCGAGCAACGAAGTGTCTCCCACGTCTTCCACGAGCAAAGCACCCCTACTCCGCGCGTCTACCAAGATGCGGGGCACGCGTATCCCCGCATTTGACAACCATGATGATACCTCAACGTAGGTGTCATCCTGGGTCAATCCTCGCGGACCACCGCCAACTGGACCTAAGGCACCAGATAACCTAACAAGAAGAACACCCGGACACGCTTCATCCGCGAGCTTCATGCGATAATACCTGCGCGTCGACATGTCTCCAGGGAGCTGCACAAAGGTCTCTATTGAAGCAGACCGAAGCTCATCGGACTGCTTGAGAAGCTCTTGTGCCAGCTCGCGCTCAGCTTCCATAGACTACTTTTTATAAAGCGCTAGTTCGCGCATGAGAACACGGTAGTGCGATTGCCCTTCTCGCTCTATCTCTAGAAGCTCACTAATGGAGCCCCTGCGGGCAACGGTCCATTCACGCAACTTTTGGGTGCCGTTCAAAATATCGATCGGCAACTTCTCATATTCATACTCATACGGAGGCGGATTGAAAACAAAATGGTTCTTAAGATTTTGAGCCATGGCCCTCGTAATAACGTGGAACGCGCGCCATGGTCGAAACTGTTCACGATTTGTCACCAAAAGCTGGAACCCGCCACACAACTTCCCTTGATGTTTATCAAACGTAGGAATAAAGCCCGCGGGCCGGATCTTGAACCCAACACACTTCGCCTTTTGAAGCTCCTTCTGAACAACGTGGCAGAAGCTGTGCGGCTCAATCTTCGGATGACCTATTAGCTCAAAAGGCGTTGTGGTGCCGCGCCCCTCAGAGATATTTGTTCCCTCATAGATTACTGACCCTACATAAGGGAAGCATGAGCTAACTGTCGGTATATTAGGAGAAGGAGGAACCCAAGGAAGCCGCGTTTCCTCGAAATACATCGACCGCCTCCACCCCTTCATCGTTACAACCTTTAAAGTACAACGAGCCTGCGGAAAACATGCATGCAGAAAAAGCGCTACCTCCGCCATAGTTAGACCGTGACGCATCGGCAACGGATAGCGGCCTACAAACGACGAGTAGTGTGGGTCTAAGATATTCCCTTCTATGGTAGTTCCACCTAATGGATTTGGTCGGTCGAGAACCCAGACTGTGATATCTCTTCCTTTACACGCCTCCATCACGTGAGAGAGTGTCCAGATGTAGGTGTAGATACGCGTACCAATATCTTGCAGATCAATAAGAAAGTGGTCGACATTACGGAGAGAGCGAGGAGACGGCGTTCGGCTCTCTGCGTAGAGACTGGTTACTGGTATCTTAAGGTATGGGTGCCGCATATCGGCACTTTCAATCATGTTAGCCTGCACATCGGTAAATATCCCATGTTGCGGACTAAAAAGCCGCACCAAGCGTTTACCGAGCTTCTTCTTGAGAACCTCTGCACCAAATTCAAAATCCTTTGTGACCGAGGCACTATGACAAAGATATGCCACGTTCCCATCAAGCTGCGAGAACAGCTTCTCTTCAGAAAGCAGACGATCAAGACCTGTGATTGTACTCATAGCAACTTAAGTATCGAACGGGCTGCACAACAGGGCAAGACTCTTCCCGTGCACCTTCTACATCATCTTAAGTATGGGCCCAGGAGAAGCGGAATTTTCCAAACTTGCGCCATCACGCACCAGAGAGACTCGCAATCGCAAGTTGTTCGGACTATCTGCATGAGCCAAGGCTTGCTCGAGCGAAATGGCTCCCCGGCCATGTAAATCGTAAAGGTCCTGGTCAAACGTCTGCATCCCGACAACACTACTTTTCTCCATCGCCTCTCGAACCTCCGCTATCTGCCCCTTCATAATCAGGTCACGAACCCGCGGACTATCAAGAAGCACTTCACATACAACTGCTCTACGCCCATCAACAGCCGGTATGAGCCGCTGACCTACTATGCCCCGCAAATTCAAACTGAGCTGCATATATATCTGCGGGTGACGCTCTGTTGGGAAGAAATTCATTACGCGCTCAATTGCTTGCGACGCGTTATTACTATGAAGCGTTGCAAGACAGAGGTGCCCAGTTTCAGCAAAACTAACTGCTGCTTCCATGGTAGCCGAATCCCGCACCTCACCCAGAAGGATGACGTCAGGCGCCTGACGCAGTGCATTCTTCAGCGCGGATTGGAATGACGCTGTATCAATACCAACCTCGCGCTGAGAAACTATAGACTTTTTATGGGTATGAACAAACTCAATGGGGTCTTCAATCGTAACGATATGCCCTGACATGTTACTGTTGCGGTGATCGACCATCGCCGCGAGCGTTGTACTCTTACCCGATCCCGTTGCACCAACTACCAAAACAAGCCCGCGCCGAGACATAGCGAGTTCTTTTATCGAAGCTGGAAGCCCCAACATATCTATGGTTGGAATCTCACTGCTTATTCGACGAATGACTATCCCCGGCGCATTTCGCTGCTGAAAGAGATTGAATCGAAATCGACCAAGTCCCTCTTCTACAAACCCAAGGTTCAGCTCATGCTCGCGCGCAAACTCGTCCCGTTGAGCGGCTGTTAGAACGCTCTGAAGGATGTCGTCAATAATTGGCGCTGTAAGAAGAGTCTGGTCAAACGCCTGCAACTCGCCCTCGATTCGACACATCGCTGGACTATCAACAGTAAGGTAAAGGTCAGACGCTTTACTCATTACCATCCACTCCAGGAAACTCCGCAGCGCCACCATACCCATCTCCTACCTTACTCTGGCCCCACCTACCACAAGGCGCTCAGGGAAGAGCTCAGGTTTTCCACTCTTCTCTACTGCCGTAGCACGGTCTATCAACCCACGGTCGAGCAGCTCTCGTAGTGACATCTCAAGCGTCTGCATCCCAACTCCTTGAGAAGTTTGCATCACCCCGGGTAGTTGATGAATTTTCCCCTCGCGTATAAGGTTTTTTACCGCCGGGGTCCCGATAAGCACTTCCAGTGCAGCGATTCGTCCACCGCCCACTTTTTTACACAGCGTTTGCGTCACGATTGCTTGAATTGACTCTGCAAACATCGCTCGCACCTGCCCCTGCTGGTCGGCGGGGAACACATCTATAATTCGATCAACCGTTTTTGGTGCGCTCGATGTATGCAACGTACCAAATACCAGATGTCCAGTTTCGGCCGCCGTCAACGCGAGGTGGATGGTCTCAAGATCACGCATCTCACCGACCAAGATGATGTCTGGATCTTCGCGCAAAGCTGCCCGAAGCGCGTTACCAAATGACTGTGTATGCGATCCCACCTCTCGTTGATTCACAAGACACCTCTTTGACTGGTGAACAAATTCAATTGGGTCCTCTACAGTGAGTATATGCCCCTCAAGGGTCTGATTGATAAGATCAATCATCGACGCAAGGGTTGTTGATTTTCCTGAGCCTGTGGGACCCGTCACCAACACAAGCCCCTTCTCTCGCTGAGCTATCGAACTCATCACAGGCGGCATTCCAAGCTCTGTCAGGGTGCGAATTGTGGTTGGAATAGCTCGAAATACGGCCCCTAGTCCCCGATTCTGACGAAATATATTTACACGGAAACGCGACACATCTCCGAGCTGCATCGAAAAATCTATGTCACTAAACTCCTCAAAGATCTTCCGTTGCGAATCATTCATCATGTCGTAGATCATCGCCTGAGCCTGCTCAGTTGAGAGCGCAGGCGTATCGACGCGTTTCATCTCGCCGTGCACGCGGATCATAGGCGACTCTCCGGCACTGATGTGCAGATCGGAAGCCTCGTTCTGAATTGTGAAATGTAAGAGTCGAGAGATATCCACCGACAAGCCCCTTTATCGCTGAGCTGATAACGCTCCTCATGGGTATCTATCGGTACATCCCCATGAATGTTTCGCTTCCCTGGCCCATGAGTAGCGAAAACAGCTCTGCGGAAAATACTCAACGCTCCCAGGGTAGCAATCAAAAGGAATCTTAACCCACTGTGATTACTTGACTTAGCTCTTTGCCGAAACAGCGTCATCTATACTATGCTACCGGCGATATGCCCCCTGTCAGTCTCGTCAAGAATGCTGCCCCCCGTCGTAAAATCCTCGGCCTCCATGGCTCAGCCCCGGCATGGTTCATAGCTGACGTGCTGCGCGATACCCCCCGTGCATTGATCGTGTGTTCAGATAAGCGAATGGTGGATGAGCTCACCGAGGATCTACACTTCTTCCGTCGCGGCACCCCTCCGGCTATTTTTAGCCCGTGGGAGACCCTGCCCCTAGAGCCGGTTTCTCCGGGTGTAGAGATCTCAGCTCAACGCATCCAAGCACTACACGCCATGCGCACAAAAGCATCATTTCTCGTAGTTACGTCTGCTGATGCTTTAGTTCAAAAAGTAATCGCGCCAGAATCTTTTGAAGATATGCTGATGACGCTCAAGCAGGGGGGCATTCTTCACCGAGAGCGCTTCATGCACACCCTCATCGATGGAGGTTTTCGGAATTCAAAGAGCGTCGTCCGCATAGGTGAGGTAAGCGCCAAGGGATCCGTTATCGACTTCTTTCCCAGCACTACTCCCCATCCAATCCGCGTCCAATACGATCACGACCGAATTGTGCGGCTACAAACTTTCGATCCAGAATCACAACGCTCCCTCAATGATATCTCGTCAGTAGAGATCCTCCCCGTGCGGGAATTCTCGCTGCCACTCTGGTACGCGCAGGCGCGCGAACAGGTGATTCAAGCCTTTAAGGATAGAGCAACAGAAACGCAAACCCCGTCCCGTGAAGTTGAAAAAGTTCTTCATGCTATCGATCAGCGCGCAGACTATCCCGGACTTGAGCTACTTCAATACATCGCCGCCCCAAAACTACCTACCTTCTTAGACCTGATTCCAGAGAATACCACCGTATTTATTCTGGACAAATTTCAAACTCTGCGCGCAATGGAGGATTTCATCGCCCGCGCGCATGACCGCGGCGAGCGCCTACGCGAAGAGCAACACCTCATTCCGCGCGCGACAGACGTCTACGCGGAGTTTGATTTACTCTCCTCACAGCTCCAAAGCGCAATCGACTATGAGCTAGCAACAGTTGCGGACGTTGACTCTGAGGCGGTAACAGAGAATGTTCGCAGTGAAAGCATCTTGGATTTAGCCACTAAGATGCGAACCAGCATCGGAAGCGGCGCGGCATTTTCACCTCTCAAGGAGTTCCTCGACCATTGGCGACAGCGCGCCTACGGAGTCGCTTTTAGTGTTGGCTCGTCCGCCCGAGCGCAACGCTTACAGTCGATACTTCTTAGCATCGGAACTGACGCGCCAATCATAAACTCGTCGGCATCAGAGTGGATCAATCTCCCGCGTCGTCCAGGCGTTGTAATCATCTTGGGGCACTTACATACCGGATTTAGGCTTTCCACTGAAAAGTTGATATTCGTCTCGGAAAACGACGTCTTTGGCGAGCGCTCATACCGCTCCGGCACGGCTCCGCGAATTAGCGCGAAAAAACTCCTCAGCTCTCTCGCACTCCTTAAAGAGGGTGACTTCATCGTGCACATCGACTACGGCATCGGTCTCTATCATGGGCTAAAGCACATTACCGTTGAGGGGATCCTCGGCGATTTTCTGCATATCGAGTATTCCGATAGCACCCTCTACCTTCCGGCTCATCAGATCGGAAAGATTCAAAAGTTCGTAGCTACTGAGGGTCAGAAGCCTCATATCGACAAACTCAGCTCAACGCGTTGGGCTCGCGCCAAACAGAAGATTCGAGACTCTATCGTCACCTTGGCCGGAGACCTCATTCGGCTGTATGCCTCACGTAGTGTCGCCAAGGGATGGCGCTATGAACCGCAAGGAGCCGAAGACGAGCGGTTCGCCGATACCTTCCCTTATGATGAAACGCCCGATCAGCGCACCGCGATTGAGGAGACACTCAAGGATCTAGCCG
>JBIIHY010000075.1:0-10658 GCA_044235305.1 Bdellovibrionota bacterium | reverse complement strand
CTAAACCTTCGCGGTCCAGGGGGGGGGGCCGCCAGTATTTTCGGGTGCCACTTTCTAAATCCATCTCGGATTCTGCCCGTGACAGCGTAGGTATTGGACTAACCAACCGAGATTACGAGATTTGCAGATTCCTAAGCTTTGTCTTAAGTATCGCGCGTAGTTAGCCGATTACCGCGGTGTATGCCTGGGTGGCTACTGTCGTAGTGGCAAGCCATCGTCCATTTCATTGGTTCGGGCCTTGAGGGAGAGGAGATATGCATCGGTGTCTTGCACTACTGTCGAGCTTGTTCGCCGCTCTTGGTGTGCTTCTTTCGCCAGTAGCTGCTTATGCACAAGAGCCCCGAGCCTGGAGCCCCGAGACACCTGGCTGTAGGTTTAGCTCGGAGTGTAATGACCCCGGCGTTACCCCACCCAAAGATCCACGTTGCTTTGTTGGTACCTGTACCGTTCCCACGGGAGACTGCCAGTACTCAGTGCAAATCGGTCTTAACCTTGGTTATAACACCGTAAGGTATCAGTGCGTCGATGTCCCAGAGCAGTGTAACTCGGAAGGGGTTCCTGTCGAGAATCCGGCCGGCGGCGTATTTAAATCTGGCGCTCAGTGCGATCCGCAGCTTGGTTTTGGGCTTGCACCGTCTCGAGGTTTACCAAGGACGTTTACTGACCGGTACGACATCCACGGCAGACCGCCAACCTACATCTGTGACCTGTATACCTGTTTGGTACGGTACTGCGGCGATGGCATCATTCAGAATGTAGCGCCGCTCAATGAAGAGTGCGATGGAAGTGCCCGCGCAGGAGGTGTCTCCTCAGACGCTACATGTACCCAGCGCACGTGCAAAGCGATGACATTAACGTTTGACCCTGCTTCAATTACCTACGGAGATGCTCTCGGGGCTAGCCAGTTAAATGCAGTAGCGAGTGTGCAGGGAGGGACGATCTCCTACGCTTCCACGACTATCCGCCCCTACCAGCTTGGTAGTCTTCCCTCAGCCGGTAGGCATCCAGTCACAGCAACGTGGTCCCCAGCAACTGCTGAGGCGCAGGCCCTTTACGATTCGACATCGCGGGACGGTATCTTAGTCGTTAATCCAAAAGCTGCTTCTTGTACCGCTGGGACGTATGAAAAGATGGAGAGCGATCCAACACCAGCGCTTAGTTTTAGCTGCGAGGGGATACTAGCACGGGATTCTGTTGGAGGTCGGGTGGGACTAGAACCAGGAGCAACACCAAACAAGGCTGGTTCTTACAAAATTGTTTTTACTCAGCGACCTAGCGATCCAAACTACACTATTACGTTAGCTGAGGGTGAGTTAACGGTTAAGGCTGCGGCCGTAGCCGGCGGGTGTGGTACAGCAGCCAAGAAGTATTCGAGTGACAATTCAGCTTTCCAAGGATCGCTGTGCGCTACAGGAAGTGCCAGCCCAGCAGCGCCTGAATTCCCAGCCCAAGGCGGAAATACTACCTGGAGCTGCTCTGGTGCCAACGGGGGTGCAAGTGCTTCGTGTAGTGCCAGCAGAGAAGCGGCTGCCGTGGACGGTGTGTGTGGTGATGCAGCTAAGAAGTATCTGGCAACAGATGAGGCTTTTGTACCCGATTTCTGCAGACTGGGGCTGGCACAGCCCCAGTCTCCGGCCTTTCCGCTCAGTGGTAAGGAGGTTTCTTGGACCTGTAAAGGTGCAAACGGCGGAATTGACATTACCTGTACTGCTAAGAGAGATATGCCGGTTGCTGTAGTTCCTGCTCCGCCACCCGCAGCTCCCGCACCATCAGGCGGTTCGCGTGATGGCCCAAGTATTGTTCCAGGGGGCGCTAGCGGTGGTAGCGGCTCTTCCGGGAAACTCACCAGAGATGAATTCTGTGCGGCTGTGGCACGGTGCCCCGTGCAGCACACCAACTGCAAAGATCCTTTCGCGCCGATATGTCCAAAATGTGCCGATGTGACAGGTGATGTCCAATGTGATCCTAACCCCCCGCCGGCGATCTCAAGGATAACGAATGGAGGTCCTATGAAGGTCAAGGCTATCTTGGACGACAAGTTAACCCTGGATCGCTCCGATGACGAATGGAATTGTAAATGTGTGTGTACATATGGCGAGAGCGATCATGCTGTTGGGTGTGGTGCGCAGCCAAAGGAGGATAGGTGTGCAGGGTTTAATGTTACAGCAGGGGGCTGCTCCACTGATCCTGTACCCTGGAGTTGTCTCAATACAGACAGCTGCAGGTCGGAGATCGTTCCTTGGCTGAATCCACAGGCTGGTCAGGGCGGACAGTCTGACGGCCAGGGCAACGGACAAGGTACAAATAATCCCCGCGAGTGCTGCAAAGAGTTGGTGGGAAGGTAGCACCTCAAAGTCGAGGCGTATAAGTGCAGTTGGTTAGAACCCTTCGGGCTATTTTTGTACCGACTGTACTCGGTGCTGTTGGTGTTGCCTGCGCCCCGGTTTTCTATGGAAGCTTTGGCGTCGCTAAAACGCTTTCACTGTGGCTCATAGTTGTTGGGGCACTGGGCTACCTGCAGGCTCGGTACTGCTCTTATCAAGGACAAGACGCTGGTCGACTAACAGGCAGCGCCCCGGCAATAGGCGAGTTGCTCGTCATCCTAGCGCTCAGTATCTGCGTCTCCGTCTATGGCTGGAGCTCACACCGAGCAGCTGCAAGTACGGGGGATGAGCTATGCATGATCAATCAAGCTCGGGCTTTTGCTCAGTTCTCTGTCACCCTTCCGCTAGATACCTTTGGTAAATACGTAGACCCTACAACTTCATGTTTCATTAAGAACAAGCGAGGGTTTTATTCGGTGCAGGCTCCAGGGTGGGCTGCTGTGCTAGCAGCATTTCAGGAGATTGGTGTACCCAAAGAGAGGGTCACATGGCTGATAGCATCAGCAACTCTTTTTCTGGTGGGGTTAATTGGTCTTTGCTCTGGGGGGCTACCGGTTGGTACGATGAGCATCCTGTCTCTTGCTCACAATCAATTCTTTGATGAGATGTCAAAGACACTCTGGGCGCATCCTGTGTGTATGCTGTTCCTTGCAGCAGCTCTCGCTCTGCTTCTGCTCTATCCATCATTGCATCCCCGTTATGAGCGGAAGTTCCTCGTGGCGATAGGAGCGGCGCTAGGGTTAATGATGCTTGCCCGGCCTCTGACTGGAGTTTCCGCAGCACTAGGTGTGGGTATCATAGTCGCTGTGCGTTGTCGGGGTCGGTCTCTACGGTGGAGTATCGCATCTCTGGCACTACTGGCGCTTGGGCCAGCTATAGCAGCTTCAATTTACGGGCTCTTTAACCTACTAACCACGGGCGATGCGTGGCTCAATGGATACGAGCTGGTGCACGGGCCTGGCCACAACCCAGGCTTTAATCGTATCTCACCCGCCGGAGTCGCTCATACCCCAGAGCGTGCTGTGATGCTCCTCCAACATCACGTGCGACACCTGCTACAATTCGTCGTGCCATCACCGTGGTGTTTTTTTGGAGCGCTCGCTGTGCTGGTTGTGCGGCAATACGAGCGGCACAGTATAGCTCTTTTGCTAGTCTTGTGTGCTGTGTGGCTTGGAGCTGCAACGTACTGGTCAAGTTCGTACTTCGTCGGACCTCGCTTTTACTATGAGTCTTTAGTGCCCGTGACAGTGCTCATTGCGGTGGCGATGTGGCGACTTGTCGATGCAGCGTTCAGTATTTTCCCCGTGCAGAAGTACCAGATAGCGAAGTACCACAATGTGCTGCGTGCAGTGGTGTATGTTGCTCTTATGATCCTCCTCTTGCCTGCGCCGCCGGTACGATAGCTCGAGCTAAAGTAAGCGCTCATGATTCTAATTTATCCCGCTCGATATGGTCGCAATCTATTGTAGCCGTCGACCGGCCCCAAACCCTGCCATCCACTAAGGCTTAAGGTTTATCAGAGAATCCAGATAGAAATCCTTGAGCCGAAAGTCTGCTTTTAGCCGCGCCAATGCGGCAAGGCTCTCAAGGTTCTTCTTTCCACTAAACGATGCAGTGATCATCGTATTCTTAGCAGTGTGCTCTGGGGAGATAAATTCAAAGAGCTTTGCGTCATAGCCAGCAGCCTCTAACGCAAGCACTCGCAGGGTATCAGTGAGGCTCTCAGCGAAGCGCTCTTCAAGGATTCCGTGTCTAAGCATCGGCGCAAGAATGCTTTCGGAGCCGTTTAGATGTTTTCGTACATACTTGTGACAGCACGGTGCAACACAGATGTAGTGTGCCTTGTGCGTGATAGCACGTGCCAATGCATCGTCAGTTGCTGTATCGCAGGCGTGGAGGGCTACTACCAGTGTTGAGGAGGTAACGGTGCTCTCTGCTATAGTCCCCTCGATGAATTCGATATTGTTGACCTCAAGTGAGGCTGCAACGTGGCGCCCTAGGGTAACCAAGTTAGCGCGCTGCTCGACTGCTGTGATAGTTAGTTCTTCGCACTTAGTTGAAAGGTAGTGCTGCAGTGCGAAGGTGAGGTAGTGTTTTCCAGAGCCGAAATCAGTGACGGTAAATTCCTCTGCTGCCTTCCCATCTTTTGGAAGGTCAACTAAGCTTTCAATTATCTCGATAAACTTATTTATCTGCCGAAACTTGTCGTACATGTCTCGGCGCACTTGGCCCTCAGATGTCGTGATACCAAGCGCTTGCAGAAACGGTGCTGACGACGGCACAAGGTAGCTTTTCTCGCGATTGTGGGTGGTTGGTGCTTCGGCAACCTGCTCGCATGCTCTGCGCTTTAATCGAAAGGTGCCGCGGTCAGTAAGCTCAAAGAGAAGCTCTTCATTCGTAAGACGCACGTTTGCTGCTTTGAACTGGTCAGGGATAAGCGAAGCAAGGGACTCCAATGCCTCCTCAGGTGAGAGGTTTTTGCGCTCAGTCTGCACTCCATCAGAAAAGTCAAAGGAGATAAGCGCTTGCCCCTTAGAGTCTGTGAAAGCCCCAAGGGCAACACGCTTCCAGCGAGGGCTAAGAGCAACTTTACTGAGAGTTGCCTTCACAAAGGTGCCGTTACCGAAGGCGTCACGTAACAATTCGAAGAAAAGGTGCTTATTATTTACGTTTGAACTCATTCCAACTAACCCTGCCTGTGGTACCCTGACCATCATGAACGTGATGCGCGTAAAAAGAAAGTGCCTTGAGATGCTTGAGCGGGTCGAGTCGAAGGGCGCCTATCTGAACATCGTGCTGCAGGAAGAAGCTCGTAATCCAACGGTTGCCTCCGATGAGTATCCACTCCTGATGCAGCTTGTACGGGGAACACTTGAACAGAGTGCTTCTATTGATGCCTCGTTGCAACCCTTACTTTCAAAAGGGATTGAATCGCTCCCCGAAGAGGTGCGTCGCATCCTACGCTTGGCCGCGTACCAGATACTTTTCCTTGAACGGTCAAAGGAGCGTGATGTTGTTTTTGAAGCAGTAGAGCTCGTTAAGCGTGGTCGCTACCGAGGGCTTGCAGGGCTTGTGAATGCGGTGCTGAGGAAACTTAAGCGTCCTGAAGGGGGTACGGAGGGTGCTGCAACCGTTAATTTCCCTGAATGGTTACCTAACCGGTGGGAGAGCCAATTTGGTGCAAACGAAGTTGAGCTTTTTTGTAAAGCAACCACCGAGCCGCTGCCCCTTTATTTTCGCGTAAACACTTTTCGCATATCTCCGAGCAGCCTTATCGCTCGATTGCGTACTGAAGGGGTTGAAGGGGAGCTGGCTGAATATTCAAACCAGTCTATCCGAGTTACAGAGCTTCCAAAGAGTGTTCGGTTGCACCAACTCCCCAGCTACCAGGAGGGGTTGTTTTTTGTTCAGGATTTAAGCTCTTCAGTAGTCGCTGATGTAGTTGCTGGATTATCCCCACAGCTTGTATTTGATCTGTGTGCCGCTCCCGGCGGAAAAACGTGTGCTATCGCACTTGGTATTGAATCAGCCGGTGGGCGAGTAGTAGCGAGTGATAGAACTGAGAAGCGCGTTGCTCTGATTCAAGATGTAGTGAATATGCTTGGGCTAACAAACGTTGAGTGCCAGGTGCAGGATCTGCTCAGTGGTACGATACGACCAAAAATCCAGGCGGATGCGGTACTCCTTGATGCACCCTGTTCTGGATTCGGCACCGTTGGTCGAAAAGTTGATGTGCGCTGGTCTAAGTCGGAAGATACTCTGCATGAATTAGTTCAGATTCAGCAAGAGATGCTTAATAGAGCAGCTGGCTTAGTGCGCGAAGGTGGCTATCTAGTATACAGCACCTGCTCTATAGACCGTGAGGAAAATGAGGGGGTAATCGAGCGTTTTATCGCTGAGCACTCTGATTTTGAGGTTCATTCCGTGGCTGCTCAACTCTCAGCCACACTCTGTACCCCAGAGGGGTACTACCGTGCCTGGCCGCAGCATCACCGCATGGCAGGCGCTTTCTGCGCTGTGTTAAAGCGGCCCTGACGCAACAGAGGCGGTAGCAGTCGCCGCAGACGGGTGAAGTTTAGGATAAAGATACAGAGAGCTCTTGCGTGCATCTTTAACTGAGATAACAGCGGTCGCTTCAGATGGAGCGGGGAAGGTGTTTGAAATAAAAAGCGATTCAGGCTTCATCTCTGAGGTCACCTTCTCCCACAGTCGGCTCATCGGCGCTGGAGAGAGGAAGGCGTAAACAAAGTCGTACTCGCTTAAGCTGTGACGCCACATGCTCTGGTAGCGAATATGTACGTTACGTCTCCCAGAGAGACGCGCTCGCGACCAGGAGACGAGGAACGGAATCAACCCTATCTCAATCCCTATAAACGACCCCGCAGGTCTCTGCTTTGCCAAGAAGACTAACATTTCGCCCATGCCACACCCGATATCGAGAAACCTAAATTCGCGCTCTCGAGGAAGCTCTGCTAACACCAGTGCATACGCAGCACGCGGGGTAGGGTAGTAGGGCACCCGCGTCCAGAAAGCGGGCAGGTAGGTAAAAAGCATCGCAAGAAAGAGCGCAAGGAACAACCAACTTGGGATCTCAACTAGAAATGAAGAGGCTACAGCGCACGGCAGTATAAAGTTAAGGAGCTGCCACGGAAGCGAGAGTGAGAGTGCTTGGGCAGACGCTCCGCTTAGGATACTTCCAGCTAGAAGACCACTAATAAGTGAGCCAGTGAGGGAGTGGATGATAATCGTCACAGCAAGAGCTATTGTCTGGCAGAGCGCTGTATGGAGGAGGAATACTATCGGTGCAAACGAGGCGCGTGTTTCCATTTGGTTTGTCCCTACTGAAGGATGCTTCGCGGTAGTGAACTGCGCACGCCTTTAGCGTAGCATGCATCGAGCTCGAGCGCTTTCTCTTTGAGCTTTGCACCTTCGCTTTTTGGGATCTCTGCCAACTCGGGGGTTTTTACCATGAAGCGTGCTATCAGATCTCCTCGCGTGCCGTCACGGTACAGCACCCCTTGCTCCTTAAGCCGTACCTCGTGTCCGCTCTGAGTGCCCGGCTCAATTGTTACCGATACCGGCTCTCCCAGGGTCGGGATCTGAACCCGTGCTCCGGCCACTGACTCTGATACAGAAATAGGAACCTCTATCGTTAGCCCGCGGTGTGAGATTGAGAGGAAAGGATGCGATGCAACCCGCATAATAAGCACGACTTCCTCGTGCGGGGCGTCTTTGCGGCGGAAGCGGATAATGCTACCTGGTTGCGCTCCAGGGGGGATAACTACCGATATCTTGCGCTGCTCGCCCTCACCGTCTACGGTCTCAATCGTTTTTTTGACGCCGCGGATAGCCTCAACCACATTGAGCGACACCTCAACTATTGATAAATGCGGCTGCGTTGGCTGTGCTGCTCGTTGCTTACGCAATAACTTCTTCTGAACCGTATCTTGAATCGATTTGAAGGTGTCGCGCGATAAACGTGCAATCTTGGTTATCTCTGAGTCGGCCACCCTCTTTGCTGCGCTCGGTCTTGGAGCGGTCCTGCGAGTTGCGTTATCGGTGGGTTGAGGTCTAGAGGCAGCAGACGTACTACTGCGTGTTGGACCTGAGGCCTTCTGTGCCTGCTTGTAGGCGGTGTGCGCCTTGTTAAAGGTTGAGTGCACGGATTCTTGCAGCCGTTTACCCAGCTCTGCATCGTACGCTCTACGTTTGCCAGCATCAGAGAGGGTGGCGTAAGCGTTGGCTATCTCTTTAAAGCGCTCCTCGGAGCTCCGCCCGGGGTTGACGTCTGGGTGGTACCTGCGCGCTAAAACCCTGTAAGCACGGCGTATCTCCTCGGCGGTAGCCGCGTTTGATACCCCAAGTATGTCGTAGAAGCTCTTCATGGAGGTGTCGCCCTACAGTTTCCAACGCCCTATATGCACAAATTCCAATCCCTGTCATACTATGAAGCTGGCCGTGACCCAAGTCGCTTTGTGGCGCTGGGCTGATGATATGGGGCCTCTACTTGGTAATTCACTATGGCTACACCTCAACGTAAAGTTATCGTAACGGCCGCACTGCCGTATTCTAACGGACGACCCCACGTTGGGCACTTGGGAGGGGCGTACATCCCTTCAGATATCTATGTGCGCTACCTACGGCTCACGGGGGCAGAAGTTACCTACATCTGCGGCTCAGATGACCACGGCGTAGCGATCATGATCACCGCTGATAAAGAGGGGAAGACCCCAGCCGAGGTCGCTAGCTACTACCGCGCTAAACAAGAGCTCGCCTTCAGCGGGATGGATATCAGCTTTGATATCTACAGTGGCACTAGCATTAACCCATTCCACGCCAAGACAAGCCAGGATTTCTTTAAGGTCCTGCATGAGAAAGGGTACTTTGAGAAGCAGACATCGCGCCAGTTGTACGATGAGTCGAAGCAGGCGTTTTTACCTGACCGCTTCGTTAAAGGGACGTGTGGGTTTTGTGGCACCAAAGACCAAAACAGCGACCAGTGCGAGAACTGTGGCAAGGTGCTTGATATCGATACCTTGAAGGACCCCATCAGCGTTCTCTCCGGAGAGCCAGCAGTGGTGCGTGAGACGGTGCATTGGTTCCTCGATCTCTCGCGCTTTAAGGATGAAGTGCAGGGGTGGTTCGATAAGGCGAAGCTGCGCGATCAGACGCGCGCCTATGTGCAGGGTCTTATATCCTCAGGGCTCGTAAAGCGAGCGATGACACGTGACCTTTCGTGGGGTATCCCCGTTCCGCTGGATGATCCCGATGCAGCAGGGAAGGTGCTCTACGTGTGGTTCGATGCACCGATTGGATATATCTCAAATACCGAAGAGCTCTTTGCTCGAGAAGGCAAGGACTCTCAAAGTGGACGTGCCTTGTGGTGTGAAGAGGACCGAGAGATCTACCACTTCATCGGTGAAGACAATACGATCTTTCACTGCGTCATCTGGATTGCGATGTTAAGCGCCCAGGGGACGTATAAGCTTCCAACGGGGGTAGTAGTGAACCACTACATTAATATCCAGTTCCCTGGACAGGATGTTGAAAAGATCTCTAAGTCACGCGGCAACGCTGTCTGGATAGAGGATTTTCTCGCAGAGGGGGGTGACCCCGACTCACTGCGGTACTACCTCACAGCGATAGCTTCTGAGCGTGCCCGCACTGTGTATAATCCAGCCGACCTTCAGGCGCGCCACAATGCAGAGCTTGCAGACACTTTGGGCAACCTTGTGAACCGCATCACAAGCTTTACCCTAAAGCACTGTGGCCCTGAAGTGCCCGCGTACGACTCAAAACTCGTAACAGATACTGACCGAGCTTTTACACGCGCTCTTGAAGAGACGTTCGCTGCAGTTACAAAGCACCTTGAGGATCACTCTTTTAAGGCAGCTCTTGAAGGTATCATGGAATTTGCGCGCGTCTGTAACCGCTACGTTGATGAGAAGGCTCCGTGGACTACTCGCAAAACTGATATGGAGGTAACCAAGGTCACCCTGGCGTACTCACTGCGAGCGATTCATGCTTTGGGGGTGATGCTTTTACCTTTTATTCCACGTGCTGCTACTAAGATAGTCGGCGCCTTCCGTGGTGGTTCGACGGATGGAGTCGCGTGGAGCGATGCGGTCGCTTTTCAGCTTACAGGGTGCGCACTTACGCAGCCGCCGATCCTCTTTCAGAAGCAGGTTGGGTAGTTGCAAGGCGGGCGTGTTTTGCCTCCAAGACAGGAGGAAAGAGCTCTCTTACGAAGACACCGGCCTCACGAGAGCACGGCCAAAGGATGCTATCGTCATGCTTGAGAGTCTGCTTAAAGACTCTGTGTGCGAGCTCGGGCTGGCTGTCCCGTAGCGCACAGGCAGCTTGCACCCGGATATCGCCTGTAACTCGCGAGCTTAAAAGGTAGGCGAAACGGGCAAGTCGATTGAGAAAGCCGCTTGAATAGTAACCCGCCAAGAGCCATGCGGTTGTAGCGGTGCCTGCACTAATGAGCGGAAGCAATCGGCTATTCAATTCCTCCGAGCGCTGCTCTCTGATAGCCTCTGCCACAGCGATTCGGGTGTCAAAATCTTCGAAGGGCTGCATGAGGCTATCTTCAAGGAGCGATAGAACCTCGGGAGAGGTGATACCCCCCAGAGCGCGCGCAGCCGAGCAGCGAACGGTGCTCCAGCCGGCGGAAGGGGTGTGCTCAAAGGCTCTGATAATAAGTTGCTGCGCTTCAGTGTCTGATGAGCCCTTAAGAGCAAGCGGTACATAATCGAGTCCGCGAGGGTCTTC
>JBIIHY010000340.1:0-3463 GCA_044235305.1 Bdellovibrionota bacterium | reverse complement strand
AAATGTACCTACTAGAGTACCTTGGAAAGGATCAATTCAACCCTTAGCCAAGGAAACTCCCGTGAGCACTATCACCGAACAGCAGTTTCTCACCCTTTCGGAACGAGACCGTAATGTTCTTTCTCTCATTCAAAGCATGGCGTCTCTTTCTGTTGCTGAAATTGGGAAGTCTCTTTCTATGCGTGCTCATGTGGTCCGCCGCAGCATTGAGCAACTTCGTAGTGCTAGAGCCATCGTGCCTTACGTGCCGATTAACACAGCAGCCCTTGGCCTCTCAGAATACCATGTTTTTCTCTCGGGAATCGGCTACTACTCCTCAAACATGCAGGAAGTAATCAAAAAGGTTGTGGCTCATGATTTTGTGCCGTTTGCCTCGGAGCATGCAGGTCAGTTCCAATTTTCAGTCTGGGCCCGTTGCCCAAACAACCTTGGCGATCTTCTTGACGGAATTCTTAGGGATGTACCCGTTGGCGTTTCAAAAACCGTCATTCTTCGCCGATTTTATCATTCGTTTGCTGCTGGGGCTCTTACCCCTCGCTCCACTCCCGACTACGCTCTTGGTGTTTTTGGAGATATCGCCCGAATAGACGAAATCGACCACAGGATCCTGCGAGCTGTTGGCACTGTTAATTCACTTTCAGGGGTTGATATAGGGCGAGCGGTTAGCGTGCCATCCTCTACTGTGGAGTATCGAGTGCGTCGGCTACAACGGGAAGGGTTGATTCTTGAGCCGCGGTACACCGTCAACCAGGAAAAGCTAGGTTTGGAGCGCTTTTATGTGAGGCTCAAAGTTCGCTCCCCAGTCGATGTACGCGAGTTATTAATCCAGCTTGCCTGCAGGATGCCGGAAATTGCATCGGTTGCTGAAACGATTGGAGCATGGGATTTCGAGTTATGCATAGTCATGCGGACTGCTTTCCAAACTAATGAAGTGCTCGCGCGCATCGCTGGGGCGCTCGGGAAGGACTATGTTGAGATGACCGCGTATCCACATATTAACTACCTAAAGATCGTTAATTATCCTTTCAAGCGGCTGCCGGTATAATCACGTCATCTGGTGCGACAGTTCGAAATTCAATAGGTTTTTGCTGATATTCAAATACAAACTCAAATCGCCTGCCGCTTATAGTCTCACCCTAAACTGGCCTCATACCCTGAGCACACTGAATGGCCACCGGATTTCGCTAAGATCTGCTTCCTTGGTACTATCTAGGCATGATCTCTACTGTGCACTCGACCGAAACATCTCAAGCTATTCCGCCAGCGTTCACCGAGCTGATAGATGTGTCATCAATAGCCTTTGAAGCAAGGCAGAAGTGCCTGTCTGAAAAATGGAACATAGATGAAAAATTCGCAGAAGTGGTTCGGGCGGTGATTTCGAGCAAAGCTAGGGACCTCTTAGGCAATCTTCCAGACGCCAAAGACCAAACTCCTATGACTTCGACTGATTACTCCAATCTTGCAAGACGCATATTCGAAGCGGTACCAACTCAATACGAAGATTTTTCAAACTTCATCACCACTAAGCTGCATCTTGTAGCTGTCGTAGAGCGACTTGCCAAACTTCAAGGCGGATTCTCTCTCTCGCTTCAGTCACTTGCCGAGAAAGAGTTTTCGAAAATAGTTACCGCTGGCGAGCTTGGGCTTTTAGAATACATCAAGCCTTGGCTACCAGAGAGCTTCTTTTTCAGCCCCAAGGGAACTCAGTTGCTGTTGACAGCATTCGAAGCCGCAATGACGGCAAAAACATTACCCCTCCTTTGCAACACCTACCCGTTTCCACTTATCTTTCATCCATCGCTGATGCAGGACCCTCGATTTGTCTCTGCACATGCAAATTTTTTCAAGCAAGCTTGCGAAGCTGGTTTTCCGCCTCCTCCGGAGTGGAGTGCAAGTGCTATTGCTCTTGACTCTCCTATCATCTATGAGCTCTCAAAACCGGATTCCACACGCTCTATAGTTCAAGGAATAGAGAAAGCATTAGAGCGGGATGACCCCTCCGCCATCAAGGGATTATTGCCCTTAATCGCTGAACATTCGGAGAGACAACATTTAAGGGCTGCTCTTTCAGAGCGAGCCACCTCGTGGATACTTGCGGCCGCTCATGCGGGCGGAGTCCGAAATGGTGCGCCCCTCTTTAATGAGATATTCCAAGCTGGGATACAGCTGAGTAATCCCTCAGTGCTGAGCTCGGACCGCTTCGTCATAGCAATTAAGGATGGAATCGCTCAGACAATTCAAGAAGACCGAGGCCTTCCAGCTCTCTACCGACTCGCTAGCCTTGTACCAGATGCTTATAAGGGCACGCTTTCCAGCGATAAAGAGCTATGTTCGGCTGTCGATAAGTACATGGCAAGTATCGCGCATGCAGCGAAAACCGCAGCATCAAATGCTGCACTCGATTATTCAACCATAAAGAAACTTGCGAACTGGCAACAACTTGCTATCTTAACTGAAAACTTGTTTGGGCTCGATGCTACCTGCTCGAAGACCCTCGATAGCCTTCTACCCGAACCAAACGTTTTCTTACGATTGCTCGGCCTGGCTGATCGATTATCTCTAAAAGCTCTCGCAAAGGCATCGTGCTCTGCAATGAAAGACGAGCGTGCTTTGAAGCAGCTTGTCGCAGACTTCGATCAAGTACCCACTCTTGCACCGGGAGTACTTGAAGTTGGGATGAATATGCTCAATCTGATTGCTACATGTACCTATCTTCCGTCGCGATACCGTCTACTCACAGCAATGCAGGTCAAGCTTTTAGAGCTACAAGCTCAGTTCATTCCCAGCGAAATTGCCGATCGAATCGTCGCCAATGCATTAAGCCGCCTTCACCCTACTGACCCTCTACTTGAACGTGCATTTGGTGTGGCAAGAAAGGTGAGCAACGCAGCGCCGGCTGTAACGAGAGCTCGAGAGCATCTATTTGCTCAACTACACGCTCTAGGGAAGACGGGAAGCAAGGAATCGCTTCGGCAATTAGCAGCCGCCTACCGTGGCCAATTGGTTCACACCGCAGACATGCATGCCGCACAAGAGCGTATCGCCAAACAGGTTGAGCAGCTTAGCCCCAGTGATATTCAACAACGGAGCCGGTAGCTGCTGTGGCGCAGCTAGAGACGCTGCGGTGCACGATGTCTTCATGACACCACTTGGTGTGAAACTTTTCCTGAGGCCGGTGCGCCTCGAAGAACGATGGCATATTCTAGGGAGCTACCCTGCTCTATTGTGGCACCGCGCTCGATGTAGACTGATGGCCCAATTGTGACTTCCTCAGCAATAGTCGCACCCTCTTCAATTAAAATTGGCGGCACGATCGTAGTGCTCGGCGGAACTAGAACTGAATGATGTATCTGAACTGCAGGTTCTTGAGAGTCCAAGAACAGTCGAGTAAGTGATAGAAGATCGTTTTGATCTGTTAAGTCAAAGCGCTCTGAGGCCAAAACGCCATTCACGAGTCGCCCCT
>JBIIHY010000066.1:0-11288 GCA_044235305.1 Bdellovibrionota bacterium | reverse complement strand
CCAACTCTTGCAGCTGCCTCGATATCTCTCCTCCAAATTTCGCTACCTGACACAACGCCATAAACGCGTGTTTGAGGTCGTTATGTCCTGACAATTTGCCAATTTCTGCCAAAGACTCCTCAAAGCTTGATCCTGACTTTACATAGTAGCTCGCATAGCGAAAAAGCTCGGTTACAGGATTGTGGCTATCTCGCTCATCAGCCATCTGTACTATTCGCTGAACACACGGTCCAACATCCAGAGAGCTACTTACTCCGATCGATATCTGCTCAATTACCAGGGGAAGATAGAATAAAATCTCTTCCGAACGAGCTCTTTCACGACGATCGAGAATTGATAGTGGCAAGTAAAGTCCAAACACACCACCTGCAACAGCGCCCAGAAATATGACATCTGGGCCACCCATAAGAATGCCTATTCCCAAACCTATAACTACTGATACTACCGGACATAGTGTCCGCAGGCGGTTGTAATCTTTCTTTTGTTGTTCGGTAAATATTCCTGCCCGGAACATTCGATCCTCGAGTGTTACTGGCGGCTTTTTAGCTATCTTTTTCTTTAGCTGCGCAGAAACCTGCTCGAGAGCTTCACCCGTCTCGTCTTCAGCAACCATGCTACGAAGTTTCGCATTCTGGTTCGGTTGACGTACGTTCACCATTAAGTTGCGGTACGATGCTCCCCGACGCGAACGCATAGTGTACACGAGCATGCCCAAGCTTCCCGCGAAGATGAGTCCAGCCAGAATAGGTATAATGAGAGTCGGTTCCATCGCCACACTACACTTTTAACTTTGTTACCTGTCGTACCCACCATAATCCGAGCAATATTCCCATGAGGCCTGCCTGGCCAACTTTCCGGCCAAGTGGATGCGTCCAGGTCAAGGTGATACACTCAGGCCATTGAAAGTAGAGATAGACCTCCAGAGTGCCGAGCACACCTAGGATAAACCAGATAGATCCACGCTGAAGACCTACAGCTGCCTGCGCAGACTGCCTAAAGTATTGACGCTTACGCACCTGCTTCGAGAGTCGCTCGAGCGTTTCTGAAAGATTTCCTCCCAATCTGCGGCTGAGAATGAGCGCTTGCACAAAAAGCTCTATCTCTGGGTGATAAACATCTTCACCGAACGACCCTATCGACCGCTCTTCGGGGACGCCTAGCTTAAGTCGCTCAAGCATCAGTTCTACTTCAAGCCGTACCAACGCATCAGGCTCCAGTGCCTGGCCCGCAGCCTCTAAAGCTTGAACAGGATTCATGCCGGTTTTTAGCAGTCCAACCAAGGATAGAAGGAATTGCGGGTAGTCACGGTCAAACGCCCGGAAACGCCGCTCCACCAAGAAGTTAAGAAGCCAATTCATAAATAGTATCCCGCTGGTGAGGGACACGAGCTGTAAGGGCAGATCAAAAAATAGTCTGGTGATCAAAAATGCAACTATGCTCACGGCCACCTGCGCCAACGCAAATGTATAGGGTGGGACGTGGGCTAACTGAGCATATTTCAGTCTCTTCCTCAACGTTAGCTTGGTATCGCTAACTTTTTGAATCGCTTCTTCCTGTGACACTGAACGACGCAAGCTATCCCGACTCGCGTCCCCCGTTGCTACATCAGCAGGTCGCTGACTAGCTGACATGCTTCGCATATTATTCATCGCTCGGCTTGCGCCTGACTTCCTCCTAAGCGGCGCCCCCAGTACAAGGAGCACACCTCCCAACAGTAAGAAGAAGAACAGCGCCAGGAACAAAAAAACTTGCGGTGACATAACCTATGGCCGTCCACTACTACCGGGTGGCTTAGCGGCACCACCTAAACCAAAAGTAATCTCAGGGGGGGAATCCCCAAGGTGAATCCCATCCGCCTTTAGTTGCTCGTCAAAATTGCTTGCCCACGAATCAATGCGCCACGTCGGCCGCGCTCCCTGTTTAATAAGGGTAAACATAGGGCGCACCTGAATAATCCCTTCGACGAAATGCCCAACTTCTATGATCTCCGCTATTCGCGGCTTTCCGGTTGATTTCTCGCGGATTAGCCACACTACGCAATCCACTGCGAGAGCTATCTGTTGCCTGATAATTTCGACGGATACTGATTTTTGCGCTCGGCCGAGCAAGCTTTCAAGACGAACAAGTGTCTCGCGAGCATTGCGAGCATGAACAGTTGACATACCGACATGCCCTGTTTGTGCGCTTTCGAGAAATGCCTCGGCGGCAAAAGGGGTTCGCATTTCGCCTAGGATCACGCGGGTCGGCGTCATTCGCAGAGTTGTCTTGATATGCTCTTGCAGCGTAACTTCTCCGACACCCTCAGCATTAGGCGGTCTTGATACCAACGATCTAAAATACGGATGCTGAAAATTAAGCTCTGGCGTGTCCTCAACAGCGACTATCGACTCGCTCTCACCGAACTGGGTAGCTAGGCACTTAATGAGGGTGGTTTTTCCAGTTCCGGTTTCACCAGCCACCATCATCGTGACTAGGCCACTTCGCACTAGACAGGCCAGGTAATTTACAATCAACGGGGGCGCCACTTGAAACGTAACAATATTCTCAAGGCTGACTTCCGCCATTCGCGGCACGCGTATACATAACAGTGGACCGCGCTGTCCACATACGCTCTCATGCACTGCACAGAGTCGGATACCGTTTGGGAAAGAAGCATCAACTGTATGCTGCTGCGTTGTAAGTGACTTGCCCAGCCGCATCAGAAGCCGGTCGATGAACGTTACGTAAGACTGATGATTTGGCCACGACAATCCGGTGGTCTCGCTGACTTTTCCGCGCTGCAGCACTACAGTCTGATAGTCGTAGACATGAATGTCGGTTACCTCCTTGTTGTCAACAAGGGGCTGAAGCACCCCCCATCCCATGAGGTCCTTCTGTAAGTGGATGATGATGTGAGCGCGTTCAATATCATCAATAACGTCGCCGCGCTTTTTGAGTACTCGATCAATAGCTTGCGCGATGACTGCTTCAGTTTTTGCCTGATTAGTCATCTGCTGCTGCAAGGTAAAATCGCCGCCCAACTCCCGTCGGGTCTCGCGCATAACCGTTGCAGCTACCGGTGAAATGTTTTCTTGAACGGCCGTTGATGTACCTTTATTGCGATGAGCACTTCCGCTATCTGTCGCTGAGCCTGGCGGCCGTGTTGTTTGCTTGATTGCCGGGGCTGTGGAATGTGGCGAGCTCGGAAGAGCCTTCGGAGTCTCCTCAGCCGAAGTCTTCTCAGACTTGTCTGCCGCTCCTCGAGTATGGCTCGACCGCGTCGAGAACATTCCGATCAGTCCGTCTTTATCATCCTTGCCTGAACCTGCCATATGCCCCTTGCAGCAACGTGTACCCGACTGGGTAAAAGCACCCAGTAGAGTTGTCGGCAGCCTCGAAATGCAGGATTAGAGGAATCAGTATAACGCGGTTACTAGAAGTCTATTAACACCTTGAAAAAGCACATCAAGAAGGGATTACTTATCGGCCAGTTTAGACTGTGGCACCAGCTTACCGTTAACGATAATAAAATTCTTACCATCGACCTTTACAGTACCTTCTGAGGGTATGGCCTGCGGTGTTTGTACTGGTCCAACCCCTAATATAGAATCCAGCAAAACTGTGCGGCTGTCTGCGCTCTCCACTGGATCATCATCTCCTCTCAGTGCAAGGCTAAGAATCCCCGAACTCGATGCCAACTGAAGCTTAGCAGCCTCCTCGGTGGTCACCATAATCGTTACTGTAGATGCCGGCGGGCCTGATGCATCCGAACTAGTGCTTCTACCTGCTGAAAGAACCTTAGCGTTCTGAATTATCACGGTAATTGCAGGCTTACTATTAACATTTGCAGCCAACAACACGTCCACTTTAGCGCCCGTCCGAGCCCATCCCTCGACGCTCGTTGTCGCATCAACTGAGATAGACACCGCCCTATACCCCTCAGGTATGTTGGCCTGAATCTGATTTACAGGTGGCTTGAGAGTTACAAAGTCCGCGGAAAGCACCTGACGACCTGCTATGTACGAGGCCGCGTATGCGCCTTTGATTTCATCGAACGACGATATTGGGTTTGGCACCAGCTGAGTGACTGGCACACTCTCCTTGCGGAACATGGTAGAGTCGAGCGCCGTGCCGGCCTCTATTTGACGAACTGAGGTCAATACCTCGGCCAGCTCGGCAACGACTGGCACAGGGGCCGGTGGAGACTCTGTGCCCTTATCGGCAATGAGAGCATAATAGACGTACCCGCCAATTACCAAGGCCGACAACCCGAGGAGCATACCAAGGAGGGCAACAGCTAGCGATCCAGACTCAATCCTTCTTTTCACGTTTAATAGTCCGGCCTAACCACCACCTAATTCGCCCTACAGAACGAACGCTGTTGCTACTAGACCCGCGACAACTCAGGTCGCGGGTCGATAACTAACCTAACGCTAAATTTACCCACCCTGCATCTGAGCATTGATAGTGGCGAACTGCGCTGACACCGTTGTGCCAAGTGTGCGAACAGCTGCGATAGCAACAACAGCGATTAGAGCAACAAGGAGAGCATACTCTACGAGAGACGCTCCTCGCTGCGAATTGCGCGATATCTTCTTCATTGCACTTATCCTCAATAAAAAGTCAGATTAGGCTGGATATTCAGAACCAAAGACGGTTCCACAATCCGGACATTAACCTGATATCTGCGCTTGAACTGTACTGAACTGTTGCGAGACGGTTGTACCCAAAACTCGGACCGCGGCTATTGCAACAACAGCAATCAACGCGACTAACAAAGCATACTCAACGAGCGATGCTCCCCGCTCAGACTTTTGATTAATAGATTTCATTACTTTATTCTCCTGAAATAAACCGGCGTATCGCAAAAGCGCTACCGCCACACCACCGATGGTGCAGCACCTGCCCAATAAAATACCAAACAGATTGCCAGGGACACTTCGCCTATATGATACCAGGTTGCCGATCGACGCAAGTGCATTTTTTCCCAACGATTAGATCTTCATGGGCGAGCAAGAAACAGCTCATTCTCCGCCAACACTGAAAATACTGAGGTCTGTTAAAAAGTGGGGCGGGGTCAGCGAAAGTGGCTCAACCGAAATCGGCAGGCGACTACCTCTTACCAAACAGCTTTTTAAACCAGCCGCTCGGCTCCTCTACTCCGTTACTGACCACGGCGTGCTTCTCAGCTGGGGAGCTCTGGATTATACCGAGACCCCTTGCAATCTGCTCAAGCGCATGTCGGGTGCTCTTCTGGCCCATACTGTAGAGAGTTCGACCACTTCCGGGCCATACGGCAGCTTTGGGATCGTTAGGAATCGGCGGCAAACGCCAGGGAGCTTCTCCAAGCTGGTGGGCTGGCTCAAGATCTGCCGCTATCTGTTCTACGCTGGTAAAAGCACCGGAGTATGGATTTACGAGGAAGCACAACTTGTCGGTTGAGCCAACCAGAGACTTAATACAAGTCAGGTAAAGATCTACCGCGGTAAGTCCCAAGACTGTATCATCGATGACGAGCAGAACGATATCGGCGCTGCGAACAAGGCCTCCCACAGCCGGGCCCATCCTGCCTCCACTATCGATTAGAACGACATCAAAAAGCACTCTAGCTATATCGACGATACGTTGAGCCATCCCCATGCCATCTGCATGACACACCAAATCCATAGACTCCGCGAATCTGTCCGGAGGCATAAGAACCGAAACGTCGCTACTGATCGGAATAAGTGCGTCACGAAGCGATTCGCGGGAGATATCTCGACTACCATTCACCCACGCGCTCACCACTCTCGCCTCCTCGCCATTTACCGTCAGCGAACGGCTAAGGTCACGGGTCTCGACATCAAGATCCCACAACATCGTACGACGATTAAAGACACTACATAACTCACCAAGTGCAGCAGTGATCGAGGTCGCACCAACTCCTCCTTTGGCATGCATCACCAGAACTACTCTACCTTCGTGAGTACGCCCCTCTTTTCGAAAATCAGAGTGAATCGCAACCAGCTCCTGAAGGAAATCCAGTGGACTTGCACTGTCTGGAAATACTTTTCGCACCCCAGCCTGTTGCGCTGCGCGAAAGGCACCGCCACCATATGCGTTATCTGTCACGAACATGACGATCTGCACCCACGGTGCAATCGTATGTGTCTGCCGAGCTATACCAACCCCTTTATCACCGAGGCCAGATCCAAGAACAACCACATCAGCTTCGGACACTCTCTCAGCATAATCCACGTCGTTGACGAGTTTCACCTTGAGGTCCAACACCTCCATGTCGCTGCGCCCAAATGAATCGATACGTTTCGCACAGAAAGCCTGGGCCTCGGCGCTACTGTCGACAATTAGAAGCTTCATCCCCTACTCCCTAAAAACTGATATTGGCCAGCAATGAGGGTGCAACCATTTGTAAGAAAAAGACCCCGCAGGCTATCCCCACCATAGCCGCTACACACAGCGCGATAATATCGCCGAGCTCTAAACGCTCCCTATCTTTTTCTAAATACCTCGCTGAGAGTGTCCGCATACGCACAGATTCTCGACCAGGATTAGGGATGACCGTCTCGCCCTCCCAGTCATCCATAACGAGATTTTCCCTGCGAAACGACGCAGGGCTGTTATGTCTACCAACTCCACCAGAATAGCGCTCACCATCCGCAGACGCTGAGCCATCGCTTTCTTCTTGCGCCTCTTCCTCGGTAAAGTCAACAAAACCGGAGCTTAGAACCGCTGTTCGATTCTCTCGCTCTCGCGGCTCTGACATCCCATTTAAACCATCGATTGAGCTAATACTCGGATTAGAGGATGGAATGGGCTGGCTCAACACTACTCCTTGTCCCTCGTTATACGACGGCTTTGTAGGAGCTCCAGTTTGCGCAACTGTGGTCTTCGACTGAGGTGCATCCTCGGAGGTCTCGTGCACAGCTGGCCCAACAAATTTTGCCACTGCTCCTACCGCTGAAGCCACTGACGCACCAAGCTTATAAGAATACTTTGAGGCTATTTTTTGCAGCTCCTCCACTACCTCAAGTCCGGATTGGTAGCGTTGCTCTGGATCTCGCATCATCAGTTTAAGAATGCACTGGTCGAGCTCCTTCGGACATTCCGGTCGATAGGTGCTAGGCGGGTCCGGATCAGTTTTAAGACGCTTGGTCATTGTTGCGTAGACGCTCTCGCCCCGAAACGGCGCCTCACCGCTAACCATTTCATAGGCTAGAATTCCAAGGGCGTAGATATCAGCGCGCCAATCCACCTGCGACTTCAACATATATTCGGGCGCAACGTACTCGACAGTTCCCACAACCCCGCCGTGCTCTGTCAACTTTGGGCCGTGCCGATTTCGAGCAATCCCAAAGTCGGCTATTTTCACATTTCCGTCCTTCGTCAACAAAATATTCTCTGGCTTCATGTCACGATGCACGATTCCTGCTTCGTGGATCGCCTGCAAACCAGCCGCAATCTGACTCATCAGCCTGACTATTTCCGGTACAGGTATCCTCTCCGATCCACTCAAACGCTCTGCTAGATCCCCACCACCAACAAATTCCATCGCATATGCAACGAGGTCCCCATCTCTGAGGAGGTCGTATGCCCGCACCACGTTGGGATGGGAGACTTCGTATGAAGCAAGAACCTCATTCCGAAAACGAGCAGATGCGACCTTATCCGCAGCTACCTCGGGAAATAGCACCTTAACCGCAACCATCTGACCAAGCAGTTCGCGGTTTCGACATGCGTACACAAGGCCCATACTACCTGAGCCAAGGCACTTCACGACCTCGTACTTACCGCCTATTACGGTACCAGGTTGAAGACTTATGAGGTGCTCGTCAGTCATAATTATTCGCTACCTAAGATTCCCCTATTCATGCGGTGGCTTTATCAGACACACATAGAAAGAACGCTCCCCGAAGGAAACAATATCTCCATGATTGAGCGTCCCCTTTTCCCCCGAGAGAAATTCATCCTCATTCGAGCCAGCATGACGAATCTTAGTGCCACTCTCTGAGAGCTGATCGAGCACCTGAATGGTGCCCGCAGTGCCCACTCGCATAATCGCGTGCATCGGTGATACCGATGGATGTGGAACTACTAAACAATTACCACTGGCATCAAATTCACAGGTAACCAACAACCTGCCGGTTCGAAGCTCAACATAATCTCCCTTCGGATTGTTATCGTACGAGAGCAAAAACCCAACGAGCGTCGACTCTGACGTCCATGTAATTGAGTCCTTGGCATCAGCGTCCTCGATCTGCTCAGGTTCGGTTGGCACAACGAAGGTCTCCAAGTATTCCTCCTGTGACATAGGCTTAAACTCGCGCGTGGCCCGCGGTCGCAGGGGCTCGGGCTCGGGCTCTTGAGACTCTTCCTGTGCATGCAAAGGAGCAAGTCGTGGAAGAGGTTTAGGTCGCATGATGCGAGCAGGTCCTGCGCTACGCTCCTGCGGAGCTTCCGCCTCGGGCTCCCCATGATCGTCCTTGAGATATCCATAGGCATCATCATCAGCGTCTGTGCTGGCCGGCTGCTCGACAGGCCTGGGGGCCCCCGGGTTCGAATAACGCTCAGGAATCGGCGCGCGCAGTCGCGGAGCTGGGTCATGTCTTACCGGCTCGTCCGCTTGAGGAGAGGTAACTTCAGAATATTCAGCCTCACGACGCGTTTCGAGCGGCGGGGACTCCTCGTAAGGCTCCTCCCCACGACTATCAGCGGAAAGGTCGGTGGAAGTTACCGAAGAGGCATCAAACTCGGGGCTGGCCCAGCCGTCATCATCACTAGCCGTTTCTTGCACGAAGCCTCCAGAGCGCTCGGCAGTAGGCCGCTGAAACTCACCGCCAAGTCGAGCACGAACCTGTCCGGTGAGCTCAGAGGTCATCATCACGGTTCGGTTACGTGCTCGCGTAGTCGTATCGCCTACGACTGGACTCTCTACTTTTGTTGCTCCCTGCCCCGTCCTCTTTTCCTCGTCTGTCATACGTCCCCATATCCCCTAAAAAAAATGCTTCACGAGAAATCCTGCTGCGGTCACTACTCCAACTACTCCGCTCACCACCACAGAGATTGCTAGGTGTTTCCCTAATCCTCGCCCCGCGCTTTCAGCTGGTGCCTTTGGCGCCTTTGCAACGACAGACCCAGGCGCACGCTTAACTGAAGGCTTACGGGTTTTCTGGGCAGCTGGGGGAGGCGATACACGCAACTGCCCAGCCAATGGAATAATTGAGACTGTAATGTTGTCGTAGCCACCACGAGCCTTAGCGAGCTCGACCAACTTAACGCAGGCTGCTTGTGGAGAATGAGTGGAAACAATTTGCGATATCTCCATCTCGGCAACTAAGCTGTAGAGACCGTCAGAGCACAGAAGAACTGTATCGTTTACCTCTCCTGATTTGGTGCTCCAGACCCACAACTTTCTAACGTCAACCTCCAAACCAGGCTCAGCGCCGATACAACGGGTAAGAATATGTGCGTCAGGGTGCCCTAATGCCTCTTCTGGTCCGATCTCTCCGCGCTCAACGAGTTGCTGCACGAGGGTGTGGTCGACTGTCAGCTGCTGAATTGCACCATCTCGGATTAGGTAGGCGCGAGAATCACCTACGTTGGCGACCGCAACCTCCGCTCCACTAAAGAGCAATGCAACTGCGGTTGTCCCCATAGATGCAAAGGCTTGGTTCTGTCGCCGCAACACGATAACTCGATTAGCTTCTATGAGAGCGTTGCGCAGCGCTACTTCCGGCGGCATCGGCTGCTGCTTGGAAAGATCTCGCTTCACAGCATCAATCACGAGCTGCGCTGCAAGCTCTCCTCCAGTTGCTCCTCCCATCCCGTCACACAGAATCCAGGCTACACCGAGAGCGCACTCAATAACGGCGTAGCGATCCTCATTGAGGTCACGCTCACACCCGGTATCGGTAATGGCAGCTGGAATGGTGGCGTCTTCGTGCTCCGACTTCATCCCCGCTTGCCCCTGATGTTCATCAACATGCATGTGCGACACACTCGACACGTCTCTGTCTTCCTAATGGTTCAACTTCCCTACTACTTTCGTAATAGAATGCCTGAGTGGAGAGTCGGCAGATGCTGCGGCATACTAAATACTCGTACCCTTTTGATTTAGTGAAATATGGGAGATAAAGGTGACAAAAGTCGTTTGTGTTCCTCACTATTTCTTGGCTGAGGGGGCAGAGCAGCAGACGACCATGGTTGGATATATCAGATAGATATCTGTTTTGACTGTAAAAAAAGAGGGCTTGGCCCTCAGAAGGGGCGTTTTATGGCGATACCGACTTGCCTCTTACTGGGTAATAGCTAAAGCTCATAAGGTTGTTTGATTATAAGAGGTTACTTGGCACAAACGAAGACCTACACCTACCTTCCATACTTCTTGGGTGCACTCTGTGTGGTGCTTCTGGCTCCCTATGCTGGATGCCACATTCTGACGTCAAAGCCCCATCCGGAGGGCGAATTGATTGTTGATGATTCGGTTAGTGCGAGTCAGGACAGCACTACCCTCGGCGAGCAGGGCTCAATTGCTGCCGCTAGCGACCAAGCTCCAGACGGTTCCGGGTCAACAGATAAAATCGACGACATCGAAAAAGCTCTAAATTTGGAATAGTAGGTTTCAGTTATGGTCACTCTCAATCGTATATACACTCGCACTGGTGATGATGGAACCACAGGCCTCGTAGGCGGCTCACGAATCGCTAAGACGGCGCCGCGCGTGTGTGCGTATGGCGAGGTAGATGAGTTAAATTGTCACATCGGTGTGTGTGTTACGACAGCTTCTCAACTCGCGATAAGTGCCATCGCGGATAAGCTAACACTGATCCAGAACGAGCTTTTTGATATCGGGTCTGAACTCGCAACAGCCCCTGGACAATCATGGCCGGGAGCTATCTTGGCACGGCCTGAGCAGTCGACCACCATGGAAGAGTGGATAGACGAACTTAACGCTGACCTACCCGCCCTCACCTCATTCGTGCTACCCGGTGGATGCGACCTCAACGCCCAACTTCACCTTGCCCGGGCTGTTTGTCGGCGAGCAGAACGCTCAGTGCTTGCACTGCGAGAGACAGAGGAGGTATCAGAACACGTTATCCGCTACCTGAACCGACTCAGCGATCTACTCTTTGTAATGAGCCGATTTGCCTCGAAAGCTCTCGGAGTTAACGAGTTTCTATGGGCTCCGGGTGCAGGGAAGCCTCGGGAGCGGGGGGCGTAACAGTCGAGATATTTGCTGGGATATTGTGCGTGAATACCAGCTCTCCGCCCAAATAACCGACCCATACCGTTAGAGCCACAAGTATCGTCAG
>JBIIHY010000065.1:0-11344 GCA_044235305.1 Bdellovibrionota bacterium | reverse complement strand
TATCATCTCTGGAGGAACTTCTAAATTAACTGCAAACGCCCCCTTTACGGTATCCGTTGCATTAGTTCGCGGGGCCGACAGCTGCACTTGCTGATCAACTAGTGCTGTTGCCTCCGGCATAACAACGAGCTGTCTAAACCACCCGATATCCCTCCCTACCACCTCAAGAATTTCAAGGGGTATTTCGTCACTCACAGGTGCGCTGATAGCACTAGCAGTGCGAGCGCCACCGACAGCAAGCGAAGCAGCCCCGAGGCCGAGCGTCTTTAAAAAATCCCTCCGGTCTCCACCTCCTGCACCTGCCGTAGACTGCGAACGCATAGTTAGCCTCTTAACAGGCACTACTCAACAACAAGACGATACCCAGCCTAAAATCGCGACAATCCAGGCCCTTCGGAGGTAGGCAAGCTGCCACCGGCTGAGCTCAAATAGAAGTACCGATCAAGCGAATTCGCAGCGCTGCCAGGTCTAAAGCCGACATCGAAGGTTCCGTCCTTCTTCTGACGGAATCGGTAAACACGTGGGTAAAAAGCGTAGCTCTTGCGATATGCGTTACCGCCATACTTGTCGTTTACCACAAACGACCACACCCCGGTTGCATCGCCACTGACCTTAATAACTCGGTAACCGGCAGCATCCGCGCGCGGAGGCTTTACCTCACGCACCGTGCGACCCCCGGATAGAATACTCACTGACTGAATATCTGATCCCTTCACAGCTACTTCTGCCCTCAGCACAGCCTGCGGCTTCTCTGGATAGCCAGTGTAGCGCGCTCGCTTCTGGCGGATACTGACCGAACGGAGCACTACACGCGGCGTAAAAACTGACAAGAGCTTGTCTCTGGCTTCAACCTCCGTGCTACCATCAACAAACGACACAACTGGAAGCGACAACCAATCGAGCAGAACTCCGCGATCTGCTCCAGCTGCGGCCATAGATTTCAGGGTTGTTACATGTTGCTCACGCAGAATACCCGGAAGATCCCTCTCATCCTGACTCCCACGCACAACTCCCTTGCCAACGACATCTACGAGGGACACAAATCCAGATACTGCTTCATCGCCCCGCGTTCCATTTGGAAAATTTCTCTTTCCAAAACGCGCCAAATGCCCTCGGCTGCGACTAAAGAACTTCTGCGCCTCCTTGCTTGAGAGTTTGTCGATTGAGAGCCCGGCGGGAATCGCCATTCCAGGCGAGCCACTGACCCCAGCTTTTACTTTAAAATCCCACCCTGATAACAGGCCGTCGTTGTTCTTAGCTTCACCGGAATCTCCCTTCTTGAGCGAGCTCTGCGGTTTAGCGCCAGGTGTTGCAACAACGACTGCACTAGAAGTGCCACTGCCTTTAAGACCATCGCTGATTCCCTTGAGTGCAGACGGTGAAAGCGAACTTCGTACTGGCGCTGCTACTCGCTCAGAGTTGGCAGCAACTTGTGTCTGTTGAGCCTTCGGTTTAGCCGGGCGATTCGACATCTTCGACTTTATCAAGCCGGGGATAAAGAAGAGACCAACCACTACGCCCGTCATAGCCAGAGTGATCCAGATAGTTCTACCTGACAAACCAAAGAAACCACTGTCTTGAAACTGTGCCATCGGTTACTTCTCTTGAAAGACGTGAGACTACCAGACCCCCTACGCAGCGAACCTGCTAGAAGTCGTAGCCTGTAACAAACGCCTATTTACACGTTGTTATGGTGCCTGTATGCAAGCTAGTAGCCTATGGTACGAAGAGTACCTGCGATAATCAAACGCGGCACGGGATTAAAAATCCAAAAATATCCAATAACGACCAATAGATATACAAGGATTCAGAGATTTCTCGCGTGGCGTAACCAGCGGCCACTTGCAGAGCCCCAGTCCTACCAACTAAGAGCCTCTGGATGGTTTTTAGCGACCGAGCTTAACGGATTCCCAGAGCGATTTTACATCCCCTTTGAGGCGCGCTCCAACCTGACTAATAACGAGGTGCGCTAAGAAGCACGCACGCCTTGCCGACTCTTCAGGTGTGAAGCCGTGAGTGATGCCGTACAGGAATGCTCCAGCGAACATATCTCCTGCGCCGGTAAGATCGCGCGGTGTAGTCTCAAAAGCAGGCACATGTATGGCCTCTCCTTCCCACCAGATAAACGCTCCGCGCTCTCCAGCAGTTAGTACAACGTGAGGAAATTTCTCTCGCAGGATGCGACCAGCAGCTACCACATCACTGGCATTTGCTAGCGCTGTTGCCTCTTGCTCATTTGCAAAGACAAGGTGCGCATCGTCTAGGGCTTTAAAGAGGTGCTCACCAAAACCAGAAACTATCCACGCTTCAGAGCAAGTGATAGCCACTTTAGTTCCTGCACTCTTGGCGATGCGAATCGATTCCTTTACTGCGCTTCGCCCCTCGTCAGAGTTTGAGAATACATATCCCTCGATAAACAACCAAGTCGAACGCTCGATAGCACTCGGATCAAGGTGCTCAGGAGCAAGTGCAGTGGTAACACCGAGAGAGGTCCGCATGGTGCGCTCGGCATCGGGAGTAATCATGACAAGCGAGGTGCCAGTAGAACCCTCTGCGGCGAGCTGCGCAGGTACGTGCATCCCAAGACTCTGGCACTCATCTCGATAGAAACGACCGAACTCATCATCAGCAACACGACAACAGATGGCGCTCTTTCCACCAAGCTGCGCAACCGCTATCAATGAGTTTGCAACCGATCCTCCGCTGCAGAGGGCAGGTTTACCAGAGCTTACCTTAGCAAGTAAGCGATTCTGTTCATCGGTATCCACCAGCCGCATCGTTGCTTTCTCAAGGCCCAAGGCAACGAAATCCTGCTCTGGAAGGTCGACAAGAATATCAACCAGCGCATTACACACTCCACATACATCAAACGACTTCATGCCACAGAACTCCTTGGGTTGACCCAGAAAATCAGACTCATCCATACACTACACAAACCCGAGAAAAATTCCAAATCAGGCGGCGCCCACTGACACCTCTCATAGCTACCTCTTCTTGAGCCACGTAAAGTGATACCCTGGTTTATTCACCATCCAACACACGAAAGGACGAGATGCTTGCTATCACTCGAACAAAATTTGGCCTGCCGATTGGAGACGTCTTCTTCGCTTCACGAGATTTTATCCCCTCTTCGCAAGCGTCGATCTGGTTCCTTATCCAAGCTCACGAGCCACGACCATACCTATACCCAGTAAAGACCCAGGTGATCGACCTTACCACAGACCGCGACAAGCTTTTTTCAGCGATGTCATCAAACACCAGGTACAAAATCAAACGCGCAGAACGAGAGGGGCTCACTCCCAAGCTCGTTCAAAATCCGTCCCTTGATGACCTTCAGCATTTTGTCGCTTTTTTTAATATCTTCGCCCGTCACAAAAATCTGCCACCATGCAATTCAAAAAAGATACGCGCGCTGAACTGCGTGGATGGAATTATGCTGTCTAGTATCTCAAACCAGAATGAGGAACTTCTGTGCTCTCACGCATACGTCAAGGATGACGAAACCAGTCGATTGCGTCTTCTGTACTCTGCATCTCACTTCCGCGCGGCTACCGATAGCTCGGAACGTAACCTGATAGGCAGAGCAAATCGCCTATTACACTGGCACGAAATATCATCCTTCAAAGAGCTTGGCTTTAGGCAGTACGACCTAGGGGGAATACCACTTGACGAGTCAGACCCCGAAAAGAACTCCATCGCCAGATTCAAGAAAGAGTTCGGGGGAACTGAGATCATGGAATACAGCGGCTTTATTCCGGGAACCGCTCTCGGTCGCCTCGCCTTAGCACTCTCGCCGAGGAGAGACGCATGAGCGCCCGCTACCTGATACGACTAGACGATATAACACCAACCATGGACTGGGAGCGTTTTAACGCTATCCTCACCCTGTTGCTGCGCAAACGGATCAAACCTCTTCTGGGGGTTGTTCCCGACAATCGAGACCCAAAGCTGTGTGTTCGCCCCGAGCGCCACTCCTTTTGGGAAGAGATGCAATCTTTACAGGAACGGGGCGTCGTTGAGTTCGCGCAACACGGTTATCAGCATCTTCTGACCCCCTGTCCTGGCTCTCAGATAATAGGCCCACGGTACGGAATTAAGGAGATGTCTGAATTTGCCGGCCGAAGCTTTAACGAACAGTTATCAAAGATCCGACTAGGGCAGGCCATCCTTGAGGCGCGCGGGATTCGAACTAGGTACTGGATGGCACCAAATCACTCCTTTGACGACAATACTCTTAAGGCCCTGCGGCTGTGTGGCTTCACGGCACTCACTGATGGAGTGGCGCTCACGCCATTTACCACAAACGGACTGATATTTATCCCGCAGCAACTGTGGCGGCCACAGTGGATGCCGTACGGAGTTATTACCATCTGCCTCCACACAAATGAGATGAAGCCACATCACGTAAAAGCGCTACGCACTTTTCTGCGTCGCCCGTTTGCATTTTCTGCGTTCTCTGAAGAGGTTCATTTGAGTCGCTCCTCACAACGACCTCTACCCGGTGCAAATGGAGCATTCAGGTTACTCTATGCTGGTGCGCGCCAATTGAAAAAACGCGCCAAACACCTTCCTGCTGCCAACTCGAGTGGGGCACGGCCACTATCGTATTAAGCCGTGCTAGGCGCCTACGGTAAGAGAAACATCAGGAAAGAAAGCTGCGACCCTTGAAAGAACAGCTTCCACCATTGCATCTGGGCAGCTTGCACCAGCAGAGATTAAAATCCGAACTGGTTGCTTATCTGGAAGCCAGTTATGAGATACCACTTCAGTGCCTGCCGTAAGATCGCGGTGGCGAATCTCTGAGGCGCTACGAATCTCATCGGCGTCCTTGACGTAGAACGCTGGAATCTTACCTTCGCATAGCTCAACTAAATGTGAGGTGTTAGACGAGTTATACCCACCCACTACGATAGCCAGATCAGCTTGCACTGCAAGCAGCGCTTTCATAGCACTCTGATTCTCCGACGTTGCGTAGCACAACGTGTCCCGAGTATCTGCGTAGTGCTCAGCAAGGTGCTCGTCTCCGAAACGCACTAGCAGTGCCTCGCGAATTATCTCAGCTATCTCGTGTGTCTCTTCTGCAAGCATAGTAGTTTGATTGACTACACCGAGACGTGAGAGGTCCCTGGGCACTTGTAATCCTTCTGAGTAACGCCCAGCGAAATCTCTGTAGAAACCCTCTACTGAAAGCTCTTCTCTAATGTAGCGAGCTAGGTGCAACGCCTCTGCTTTATCTCGCACTACCACACTCGGCCCACACTCGCGGATATGCGAGAAGGTGGCACGTGTTTCTTCATGGGTGTGCTTACCGTGAACAACTATTGAGAATCCCTGAGCTGCTAACTGTCTACCGCGCTTCCACACTTTCTCAACGAAGGGACATGTTGCGTTGTAACTCTGTGGTTCGATACCTATCGAGGCTAAGGTAGCAAAGGTCTCTTTCGTTGTTCCAAAAGCTGGAATTATCACTATATCGTCAGAAGAAAGCTCACTAAAAGGAACAAGCTGTTCACCGTCTGCTGTCTGCAGGAAGCGCACCCCGCGGTTTAAGAGATCAGAGTTTACGTGTGGATTGTGTATCATCTCACTTAAGAGGAAGATTCTCTTGGTTGGGTTCTCCTCAAGGGCGCGGTAGGCGATCTCAATTGCATTCTCGACGCCGTAACAGAATCCAAAAAATCGCGACACGTAAAACACAACAGGGCCGAGATCTATCATCGTAGGAGATAGATCCTGCTTGCGGGTGTCGGCTTGCGATCTCTTCGTTTTAATCGCCCCGATGAAATCGGAACGGTAAGAGCGCGGTATCGAAAACTGCTTTGCCATAGGTAGAAACCTTATCACGCGGATGCGCGCAGAGTCTACGTATGGGGCTACTCACCAATAACGTTGCCATAGGTAGTTACACCGTCAGACTCCCCTTCTCTGCTCTCCTGAGAGACTGGCGGCACTGTCGGGGTCGGCTGCGGTGATAGCACTGGCGGCACCGCTTGAGGCTCAGCCGTTGCCGTTGCAGCGATAGAAGTTGCACGAGGAGATGCAATCACGGATGGCAGGCTTGTTGGATGCGGCGTTGGAGCGAGTGTCGCCGATGTAGGAATCGCAGACACAACCGCTTTTGCTGGGCGAGTGACAATTGGCGTAGGTCGTACGGATGCTCCGAGCTGGTCGTCGATAAGTACACTGCTCAGGCTAAGCTTAAGTGTTTTTGTACCAATAGCTTTGAACGTTACCGTCAGCGCCCCAGCACATTCGAACTGTCCCGGCCCGCGCGGGGAGCTGCGCACGAAATTCGAGAACGGAATTACGAGGTCACGCGCACTGCCTGCGATGAGCTTTCTTTTGATGCGCGACCACGAAAAGACCTGACCTGTAGGATCTGATGCCGCGTAGAGCTTACTCTCGACACTCAGGTCGCCGCAGGATACTACTGCCCCGCCGTCATCACGACATTCAGCACTTGCGACGAAATCTTTGATAATTAATGCGACTCCGCGAAAAGCCCTGAAGTCAAAGCATCCAAGACCTGCGCCAGAGAGTACGCGCGCATTCGGGTCTCCATCCCATGAGAGGGTTGCTGTCGTTATCCCTTCTCCTTGACTCTCTATCTGCACAACCGCTGGCACACGACTTGGGGCAACTGAGATACGCCCCTTTCCAGTACCACTTCGAGTGAGCGTTATGCCTGTATATCCACCTACCGTTTGTCGAGAGAATAACGTGAGGTCACATACATCGGTACCTGAGCACGAACGCTCAGCGGATTTGTCGAAGACAGCAAGGGGAGACGCGCTTGCTACAGAGCACAACAAAAGAAGAGAAGCAGCGAGTACAATCAGAGCTGAGGGATAGGAGAAGCAGTTAACGTTACTCGTGCTGAGAGAGTGACTGCGCTTTTTAATTGTTACGCAAAATCTAAACACACTACTTCTCCCCGATCGTTACGAGGGGGAGAATCCGGAAGAAACACTGAAAACATCGTTCCCTTCCCCGGACTCGAGACCACATCGATCACCCCTCCATGGGCCGATACTATACACTTTACGATAAATAGTCCCAGCCCTGTCCCAGCTACACCTTCATGCTGCTGCAATCGGCCGTAGCGAGTAAAGAGCCTTTGGGCGTCTGCCGGCTCCATCCCACACCCAGAGTCCTTCACCGTAAGCACAACCCCATCGTGCACCCTCCGCAAAGACATTGATATATCGCCGTTACGGGGCGTGAACTTAATCCCGTTTGAAACAAGGTTAGAGAGCACACGTTCTAAACCGAGTGGATCAACACACCCTGATAGCTCCGGTGCCTCGCATTCAACGCGCAGGGTAACCCCTTTATTCTTGGCCTCTAAGCGATACTGCTCAGCGACCTTCTTAACCGTGCGCACAATATCGTAGGCAACCGGCCGTAGGATAAAGGTCCCCTCCTCTATGCGCCGCAAACTCAGAAATTCCTCGATGAGGTGTATCGCCGAATGAGCTGAGCTTGAGATTCGCTCAACAAGTGCATAGGTACGATCGTCTGCTCCCTCTTTTCCAAGCAACACATCACACGACACAGAGATCGCCCCCAAGGGGCCTTTGAGGTCGTGGGTTGTTGTTGAAAGTATCTCGCGCTGGAACTGCTCACGCTTCTTCCGTTCGCGCACATCGCGTGTCCATACAACACAGGTAGGCTCACTAGTCGCGCCTTTAACACCTGAGACTGATAGATCAAACGCCCACTCGCCCTCTGATCGCTGAGCTATCTCTGTCGTCCATACTGAGCCGGGCTCATGTGAGGCAAAGCGTTGTCCAAGAGTGGCAAGAACTTCTGCGCCACGTTCTACTTCGCTCGGATTTATCGAGAGCACATTTCGAGACGATGCCTTAAACACAGCCAGAAACCGCTCAAAACTTGAGTTACAATACCGCACAGCACCGTCAGAATTAACTACTGCCAAACCATCCCCACTGTTCTCAAGCGCCTCGCGCAAGAGATCTCTGTCGCGAGTTAGTTGCTCTCGTAGCTGCTCACTGCGTAATGAGTCTTTGAGGCGTGAGAGAGATAGCTGCAATACATCACGAAACGTTGCATCGAAGTTCTTTACCAGGAAATCGTTTGCACCAGACCGCATCGCAGAGACACCATCTGACACCGTCGCAGATGATGTGAGCACAAGGAGTGGAACCTTAGACGCCTGCTCTCTGAGTGCACTCACCACTGCATCGCTTCTCAGGTCTGGGAGATTGAGATCACTGACGACAAGGTCAAAAGCCCCTCGAGGCAGCTCCTCTAGAGCAGCCCGCACAGTGCCACACGTTACTACTTTTTGGACTAACCCTTTAAGCGCACGCTCAATCAACAGCGCGTGGGCTGGCTCATCCTCAAGCAGTAGTACGGACGCGAATAACGGTAGCGGCTGTTGCATAAGCTGTTAGGCGGGGAGCGATCTCCATTCACCACTCCGTTAGATCTCGGCTGGTGTGGTAGTAAGAATGACTAATCTGAGCGATTGGATTCCTGGTATTTGACGCAAAACCGATAAAAACAGATAAAATACTGAAATAACAAGAAGATTCATCTGATACGTTGCGCCTGAAAGCGGCACAACCCTGCCTACTGAGCTGCTTGGCCGCTTTGAGAACTGAGCAAAGCCAGAGAAGAGCCACAAAAGCAGACTCAACCAAATGATTTTATTGGATATATATCAACCCCTTAAGAATCATACAGCGCCATACCTTACGACCGAGCCCAGTAAAGTACAAAAGCCCCTCTCCCCAAAGATACGCTTTGCGCGATGCACTGGGGCGTTTTGCTAAATCTTCACCCATCACCTTCTTTACCCACCACCCCTGAAAGTTGAGTCCCTTGCAGCATCGTGGTATACCTTTCCGGCCGTGGGGGTTATGCGAACGACCCGTTCGGAGAAAGCTAGCTGGAGCTGAGTAACGACTGAGCTCCGATTTAAATCGTGGTCGCTACGTAAGAAAGATAGCAGACCCCTTTCGTACAGTAAGTAAAAGTAGTTATGGCAAATCATAAATCAGCAATTAAGCGTAACCGTCAGAACATTAAGCGCCGTGAGCACAACCGTGCTCGTCGAGCAGAGGTTCGTACCGCTCTGAAGAAGGCTACTGCTGCTGTCGCTACTGCCGGAAATTCTGCTGAAGCAAAGAAGCTAGCTCGTGAAGCTGAGTCTCTGATGTCAAAGGCTGTTAAGAAGGGCTTGTTCCACAAAGCAACCCTAGCGCGAAAGATCAGCCGTCTTTCTTCAAAAGCTAGCAAGAGCGCTGCGTAGAGAAAGCTGGGAAACCAGTAACTATCTTAGCAAGGTGACAACGATACTCGTGGTATTGCACGTAGCAGGTGTTTTTTCTTGGCGAGTCGCACGCAACGGATTTGTGCATCAGCTCTGGTGCAGAAATCCGTTTAGTGCTCACTCGCCATCGCCTATGCGTTCCCGGTCACTCGACAACGAAGTACATCCCCTCACGCGCGAATAAACCTCGATCGAGCGGTATCTCCTTGCCCCCTACTGTAGTGCCGCCCGGGAACATAGTGATCAGCGACAATGCTGTTTTGCCATCAGATAGTTTACCAAGCTCAGACGCAATGACACTGATTTGACAAGTTGCATCACGATTACCGGTAGCAAGTTTAACTGTCTCTCTTTTCCCATCTGGCATCTGATAGTCACTCATAGCTGCTACCTCCTCTGGACTTCCCAGTTTAACCCCCATGTAACCGATGGTCGCACCGGTATCAGCACCGAGCCACTTAACACGACCATTCGCCCTTTCAGTAGTAGCTCGCGCTATCACTTTAGCCAAAACACCCTGCAGGTCTACTCCATCAACAAATGTTGAACCAGGCTTAGACGGATCGCTATGGCGTTCTTTTATATGACTGAGAGCATCGCGGCTCACGTACAAGACGAAATCACCGGATACGATTAGTTCGTTTGCAAGAACAACTTTGCCCTTTAGAAATTGGTTCCCATCAACGAATCGTTGCACCTGCTCGCGGTGCGCGGCACATTGGCCTTCCCCGAGCACCCCAGTGTGTGTCGCATTTGCATTCTCGACACTTCCAACTCCAACGCGGCTCAGTGCTAGCTCCGCAAAAGGGTCACTGGTTCTACTTCCCTTTACTTAGGCCCTCAGATTTCTCTACACCGTCGGCTACCACATTTTTCGGGTCATTACTGAGCATACTACTTCCTCCTCTCTTGCTTGGTTTATGTAAACTCTCACCACTCTCACTGGCTTTTTGCATATTATTGCATATAGCAATTACTTAGTTGCGTACGCTATCTATTCTTTCTGCATCTGCTGGAATTCATTAGGAAAGAGCCTCAAGGAGAAGCCTGCAACGAACTTTAACCTACTGGAAAGACGATTAACCGACGCGATAGAGGCGTTTTTCCTGCACCAACAGATACTTAAGTGCAGATTGGTACAAGGAGAGCGAAACCCGCCACTCGTGACGGGTCCATGTAACACTCGGCCAGCTTAGCCGACTGTAGCGCGGCGTATCGCGCATCCGTAACACACTATGGTCCATCAACGTTACGATACATCACCAGATCCGGGCGCCTGCCGAAAACTAGAGAGAGCAACGGCTGACCATACTGCACAGCCAGTGCCCCCACCATTCGATCACTCAACGTACGATCCCGCGACAACAGCCTTCATCGCTGCAATCAAGACAAACCTTTCCCTCGTAGGCACGCATGGTCCCGAACGACCTGAGTTTTATTTGCTCGATAAAATAACCGACAACTTGAAACATATTACGCCAGAGACATTCCGGAGCTTCTTTGGGACCCTATCCCCACCCGAGCAGATTGCTACGCTTTTCATCCTAGAAACTGCACTGCAAACCCATCCCTGCGATAGTCGTGATGCCGCGAAGGTATTCTTCAATAATCGAGGGTTGGACCCTCGGCCCTGGCTTGTCGTTCACACCGCCACACAGATCTGGAATAGGTTGTTCAATGGCTTCTCTCCGGAGCAAGGTCCGCTGGCTATTGCGCCAGATGCAACGGCAAGCCTTGAAAGAAACCATCAAGATAACTCACTTGTATTCGAAGAGCTTGAAGCATGGAACCATCCTCTCCGGATAAGCAGGAACGCCATACCCACTCTTAGCCAACTAAGAGACAGCGCTATCGAAGACCCAGGGTATTCAGAAGCTACCTCAAAGTATTTACTTTATCTCCTACATCAAGTGCTTACTCCCATCACCGAGCGCTCGCGCCAAACAAGCGTCCTAAAGCCAGAGAAACCTACCACCCGTATTGAAATTCCTGCTCTATTAAATAAGCTTGATAAAACTGTTTCACCCAACAAGTGGTGCCAAATAC